>JBEKLK010000016.1:0-19260 GCA_050010235.1 Rhizomicrobium sp. | reverse complement strand
ATGCGATGCGGTGTTATTGAACCCGTCGGTGATCACATAATCCGAATAATTGAAACGCTCGCCCGATACGGAAAAGGACTCCATCGCGTGCCCCGTGTACGGCATCGGAACGAAGTCCTCGACCGGCCCTTCGACCGTAGAGCACTCATTGGTGTCCGCGAGATGCTTATGGCGCGCATACCCGGAATATGTCGCGAAGAATGCTGTGCAGACCCAAAAAATAGCAAACCCAAGAAAGAAAAAACGGAATACCGTCCGAAACTTGGAGGGAGTTTTGAGGTAGGGAATTCCCATACTTCTGATGACAGACGGACCGAAAAACAAACCGATACCGATGGCGACGAAGATGAGGCCGAAAGCCGGAAATGACCAATCCCTGTATCCCACCCGAGATACATTGAATACCTCGACAAACATGTCGGAATTCATTTGCCCCGCCGTTTTTGTCCGATGACAGACCTACGCCCTAGGCCACAATCTGCTCTTTCATGTTGGCCAAAACGCGAAGACTTTGGAGGCTACCAGATTCGTTCTCGATCCAATAGTTGGAGAAAATGATGCCACTTACGCCAGAACTTGAGCGCATGGTGAAGCTCGAAAAATAGGTGACAGCACCAATGTTGACTTGAGCGCGGAAACATTAATGTCGTCACCTGCTCCCGGCACCAACGACTGCTGGCGCGATGGGCTCTCTCCAGAAGAAGTCGCGCGCTGCGACGAGGTGGCCGCGCGGCGGCCCACGCCGGATTGTGCGCACTGGCTGAGAACCGGAGAATTTTCTTGAGCGGCATCGGGCGACGGGAACAAACTTTCCCAACGCCTGTCACGCCCATGCCGAGGTCGAAAGCTCGGCAGCGGATGAGGCCACCTTGACGCGTTCGGGCCCGCCGGCGAATTCGATCATCTCCTTGCTGATGAGATCCGCTTGGACGACACAGCAATTCCTCTCCCAACCGGCACCCGGGATGATGCACCATGTCGGCGTCTGACGCATCACCTCGAATATAGCCTCCCAGAACCTCGGGAAACCTTCGTAATCCGGCGGACGGTTGATCGAAAAGGAATCGATCGTCTCTCCCTGCTCCACCCGCATCCATGCCGAGGTTACTTCGCCGGTCGGCAGACGCGGATACCAATCATCGTCATGCACATTCTTCACGAGGGAAACGAACGCACGCTCGACGATTGAGCGGGGAATTTTGGCACCTGGAACGGTTATGACACCCAGGGTGACGCTCATAGGGAGACACTCCGTGCGGACACCTTCATAAGCCTGAGACCGGCGCGTCGCCTGTCTATGTCCGGGGCCTCTCAAATTGTCCGATTTCCGGGGGCCGCGATCAGCTGAAACTGTCGCCGCAGGCCTCGGCTTGTGGCGGCTCCAAAACTGGGGCAAAACCCGCTCCCCGGAACCCTTAGTGCGGTCCCGAGACGGAGCTGTGGCCGAGAGGCTGAAGGCGGCGGTTTGCTAAACCGTTATACGATGTAAAGTCGTATCGAGGGTTCGAATCCCTCCGGCTCCGCCATTCATCTTTTATGTCTGCGTCTTTTTGCTTGCCCTTGAGCTAGCTACGCCAGTTCCTGGTCGGAGAGCCAATCGCGAAACAGATCGATCCACCGATCCGACGGCGATCCCTGTTGGATCATGCCGAACCCGTGGTTTCCGCGCCGGTAGATATGCATTTCCGCGGAGCGCTCGGCGTCGGTCCAGTCGGCGTAGAGGCCTTCGGCCAGCCGGTAGAGAAGAGCGTCGTCCTGCGCCATGACCGTGAAGAGCGGTGGCGCATCGGCAGGCACGGGCCGTCCCATTGTTTCGCCACCATAGATGGGCGCGACAAAGGCCAGCGGCGCCGCGCGCGGATCCACCGCGAGATCGACTGTGAGAAAGGCTCCGGCGGAGAATCCAATCATGCCGATCTTTGCGGGATCGATGTCCCACTGCTTCGCCCGTTCGCGGACGATCGCGATTGCGCGGCGTCCATCGTCGGCCGCGGCTTCGCGCGCGTCGCGGATTGTCTCGTAGGGGATGATATCGCTCATGGCGCGCGGCGCCTTTCGCCCCTTCCGCGTCAGATCAATCTGCGAATAGAGTTTCATCATCTCGGCGTCATAGTCCGCCTGCGAAGCGGGCGTTCCGCGCACGCGATATTTGAGGAGAAAAGCGGTGTAGCCCTGCGCCGTCAGCCAGCGCGCCACATCGAGCCCTTCATGCTCCCACGCCAGCAGACGCCAACCGCCGCCCGGACACACGATCACGCCCACGCCGTTCGGCTTGCCGGGCCGAAACACGCTGAGCGTCGGCTCCGATACGTTGCGCAGCATCACCGTGCCGTCGGCAACGCCCGCCGGTCCGCGGAATTCGATCTCGGGTCCCACGCCCGCCAACTTCGAAGGTGGTCCTCCGGGCCAAAGACGGATCACCTCGTCGGGCTGCGTATCGTGTGTCATGACCAGGCCTTTCTCCGGGGCGCAACTCTACCGCCATTAGTAATGCATCTCACTCGGAGTTCGCGAGCAGCGGCAGACGTGTTTCGCTTTTCGCAACCCCTTTTAACTCCGAAATATTCGCTGTTGCCGATACGAGGTTCCCTGGTCCCAAATGCGCCAAATCAATCCCAGAATAGCGGTAATCCGCGATAAATCAGGGGGCGAAGGGCGATCCGAGGCTCGAAATTCCCCGTTGTTGCGCCCACACGGGGGCGGTTCGGGCAAGACCGGCTCCGTCAGCCATTTTTCAGCCATCCCGCGATGCTTTAGGCTGATACGTTGCTTGAGTTGCATGGATCCGTGAACACATTTGCATTTAATAGGGCGGCTTTGGCGCGACGCTTGGGTCGATGGACCCAGGCGCGGTGGGTTCGCGTTGCAGTGCGGCTGCGACACATGCATTCGATGGTGCTGACGGGATTGCAATCCATTCGAGCCAACCCACCGATCGCCGGTATCGCAATCGCCTCTGTCGCCGTCATTCTCGCGACGGGAATGTTCGTGCTGGCTGAACAGGGCAATCCCGTCAAGCTCTCTCCACGCCACGCGACTTCGGTCCTCGCCCGGATGACCGTCCGCACGGTCGCATCGGCGCCGAAATCCGGCGCACAACCCTCCGTTCTCATCTTCAAACAATCCGCATTCGATATCGAGCAGCAGATGAGTTTCGCCCAGCTCATGAAGAGATGGGATCCCCGGATCGCGGCAGCGGCGAAGCGCTTCGACGTGCCGGAGAACTGGATTCGTGCAGTGATGCGGATCGAAAGTGGCGGGCGCACGATGTTGGGCGAGAACCAGCCCATCACATCCAGCACCGGCGCGATGGGCCTCATGCAGCTCATGCCGTCGACCTATGACGACATGCGCCGGCAATATCGCCTGGGCGCCAACCCTTACGATCCGCAGGACAATATTATCGCGGGCGCTGCTTATCTGCACTTCCTGCGCGGCAAGTACGGCTATCCCAATATGTTCGCGGCCTACAATGACGGGCCGGGCAATCTCGAAGCGCGGATGATCAGCGGCGGCCTGTTACCGGCGGAGACGACGAACTATCTCGCCACCATTACCGGCAGGCTGAACGGCGGCGGCGGCGGATCGCGCGCAAACCTCGTCAGATTCACCCGGCCGAACGGCGAACCCGTCATGATCGACGGCGGCGCGGTGGTTTCGGTGCGCGCTGCCTTGCCGGGCGAGTACGCGCCGGGTGTGCTCTCGGTCATCACCATGGGAAGAATGCGCCAGGGCGTGCGCGAGAGTGTTGCGCTCGCCAAGTCGACCATTCGATCTCACGGCGGCGGTGTCTGATACCGGCCGCCGAGAGAGTCATGCGTTGTGAAGACGGACGACTTCCTGCGCCGCGCGAATGCCTGAGCGCATCGCGCCTTCGATATAGCCCGCCCATTCGGTGGAGGTTTCCGTGCCGGCCCAATGGATGCGTCCGCAAGGCTCGCGCACTGCGTGGCCGAAGCGCGTCATCACGCCGGGAGGCATGTGGCCGACATAGCCGTGGGTAAAAGGCTCCAGCAGCCAATCATTGTCGTCATACGCGACATAGTCGGCTGCTTCCGGCCCGAAGAAGCGGACCAACGAAGCGATCACTTTCTTCTCGCGGGCCGCGCGACCGGCCGCGCTCATCTCCAATGCGTGCCGGCCCTCGATGAAGCCCAGCAGTGTCGGAGGCCCGTTTTCCGGCGTGTCCTCCACCACGATTCCCACCGTGTCGTCATCGGTCACGACCTGGCCGGAATACCCCAAATCGCGCCAGAACGGCGATTTGTAGATCACCACCACCTTGATCACCGCGCCCATCGGCATGCGTTGGTGCAGCCCGTCGCGTGTGGCCGGAAGATGCGGTTCGAACTGGATGCGCGCAATCGGACCCGGAGGCGCCGCGACGATGATGCGGCGCGCTTCGAAGTCGCCTTTGTCCGTCGCAACACGGACGCCTTTGTCGTCTTGCATGATCTTGCGCACCGCCGCACCCAGCACGATCCGGTTTCCAAGCTCGTCGGCCATGCGCGCGAACACCTGATGCATGCCGCCCTGGAATTTGGAATCGAGCGCGCCGCCGCCGATGCCCATCAGATATTCGAGGCCGGTGCCGCTGCGCAGCGCATCGAGAAACCACAAATAGGAAACCTGCGACGCTTCCGCCGCCCACGCGCCGCGCGGCACGAGGCGGGCGAATTCGCGCGCCGCCGCCGTGCGGACATTCTTCACGATCCAGCTTTCGAGCGTCTGACCGTCCCATTCTTTCGCTTTGGGCGCGGTCCATGGCGCCTCCGCCGGAATCGTCTTCATTTCGCGATCCCAGCGCTTCTGCAGGCGATAGAGTTCGATCAGCGCCAGCACCGGCATCTTCGGAACACTGCCCGCGAACTGCACCAGCTTGCCCAGCAGCTGCATCATGGTCTTGCCCGCTTCATATTGCTTGTAAGCGGGGATGCCGAGCCGTTCGGCTTCGGCAAACAGAACGGTGTGACCGGCCCCCGCCCATTGCCCGCCGAAATCGGCGACGCGGCCGCCGAGTTCGACGCGCTTCAACCTGCCGCCCACCCGATCCTTCGCTTCGAGCACAATCACGGAAAGGCCGTGGCCGATGAGTTCCCGCGCAGCCTTGAGACCGGCCGCGCCCGCACCCACGACAATCACGTCTGCGCTTTGCGTCATAGCGCGACCACCGATTGAATTTCGACCAGGATTTCCGGCGTGAGCAGTTGCTTGACGCGCACGGCCGTGGAGCCGGGCGCGATGCCCGGCAGAATCTCGGCACGCGCCATGGTTACGTCGATGGCGTCTTCCATAAAACTGCGCGCGGCAAGTCCGTCGGCGAGATACCAGGTGAGATGCACGATATTTTCGACGCTGCCGCCCGCGAACTCGACGATCTCCTTGATGTTGCGAAAGGCCTGCACGGCTTGCGCCTTCAACCCGCCTTCGACGATCTGATGCTGCGCATTCATGCCGGTCTGCCCGCCGATGGTAAGGGTCGAGCCATGCCGGACGGCCTCCGAAAGCCCATAAGGCTCGAGGAGAGCCTTCATGTGATCGCGGGTGACATACTCAACCTTGTCCATGGCCAATTCCTCCTATTTTGCTCTAGACTATTTACTAGACTGTATAGTCGGTTTATTCAAGGACGATCGATTCGGAAGGCAGAAATGGCACAGGCTGCGCGCAAGACGACAATGAAGACCCGGGCTCCGCGGCGCGGCGATAGGGTCGGCCATATCCTCGACGAAAGCCTCGAATGCTTCGCCGAACAGGGCTTCGAGCGCGTGACCTATGACGACCTGATCCGCCGCTCGAAAGTAAGCCGCGGCAGTTTCTACTGGTATTTCCCCTCGAAGGAAGCGCTGTACGACGCGGTGCTGGACTATTGCGTTTCGGGTTATGTCGCGCGCGTCGAAGCCGCGTTTGCGAACACCAGTCCCAAAGATCCCATTGTGAAACGGCTGCTGGATGCGAGCCTGGCCGATTTCAACGCCAACCGCTCGCGCTATCGCGTGCTGTTGCGCCCGCCGCCTTCGAAAAGCGCGATCGGAAAACTTGCGCAATGGAACGAAGACGCGGCGGGATTCATGCGCGCCAAACTCGCGCCTCTTGTCGAGGCGGGAAAACTCGACGCCGAGACCGCCGCGCTGTTGCCGGATGTGCTCTCGGCGTTCCTGGACGGCGTCTGCGTGCGACTGGTTCTCGATGACGAGAATTCCGTATCGCAACTGTCGCGCAATATCGAGAAATTCCTGTGCCGCATTGTGGACGGCTGATGGACCGTGATCAGCTCTCCGGCCGCATTGTCGCCTGGAGCGCGCCGATCCTGTCGATCTCCACGCGCACCACGTCACCGGTCTTGAGGAACGACGGCGGCTTCATCGCCATGCCGACGCCGCCAGGCGTTCCGGTGAAGATCATGTCGCCGGGAAGAAGCGTCATGGCCTGGCTCAGATAGGCGATCTGGTCGTAGACATTGAAGACGAGATTGCTCGTATTGGAATTCTGCCGAAGCTCTCCGTTGACGAAGCAGCGGATTCCCAACGCATGCGGGTCGCCGATCTCGTCCGATGTGACGATCCAGGGTCCGACAGGCGCATGGGTGTCGAAGGATTTTCCGACAATCCATTGCGCGGTGTGAAACTGCCAATCGCGCACGCTGACGTCGTTGCCGGCGGCATAACCGAAAATGACGCCTGCAGCCTCTGCTTTCGTCACGTGTCGGCAGCGTTTTCCGATCACCACCACAAGTTCGGCTTCGTAATCGACGGCGGTCGACGCTTTCGGGAGTTCGATCGGATCGAATGGTCCATTGACGGAATTGGGAAGTTTGGAGAACCAGATCTGCTTTTCCGGCTTGGGTTGGCCCGACTCCGCAATATGGTCCGCGTAGTTGAGGCCGATCGCCAGAATCTTCTGCGGATTGGGAACCGGCGCACGAAGGTGTATCTGCGACAGTTTGAATTCCGGCTTGTGCGTATCGACGATCCTCTGCGCCTGTCTCGCCAGGCTCGACCAATTCGCGATGAGACCGATCATGCCGGCCGGCAATCCCGCCGACGTAAGATCGATCACGGCGTCACCGACCACGGCGCCCGTGTGCAGTCCGCTGGCCGAATCGAATGTCACGAGTTTCATCTGGGTCCCCTGGATTGCCCGCGATGAGTTGGGTCCTGGATCGTGCACAGTTGCGTTCGCATCTTGCGCAAACGGGCGGAAATATCCAGATGCCCGCAAACCTGGGAAGGCTCTTGTGTTGCCGGTCCAGAAATTCCGACGCGCGACGCTTCTTTCGTCCGCGCCGGCTTTTCGGCTCGTCAGCCGATCAGGCGCTCGTATTCGGCTTCCGGGCCGCCATAGAGCTTTCCGGCACGCTTCAGGAGACCGTCGCGGTCGACCACGGCAACGAGGCCACGGTCCGCGCGGATCAGGCCCTTCCTGGATAAAGTCTGCACGGCTTCGGTCACGCCCGGACGCCTTGTCCCCAACATAACGGCAAGGAATTCGTGCGTCAGCGCGATGTCGTCGCCTTCGACCCGGTCATGCGCCATCAGGATCCATCTGGCCAGCCGTTCCTCGACCGAACCCTTGGCGTTTGCCACGGCGGTGAAGGAGGTCTGAACCATGAAAGCCTGCGCATAGTGCATCAGAATCTTTCGAAGCGAAGGGCTTTGCGCCATCGCTTCGCGGAACATTTGCGCGGAGATTTTCTGGCCGTCGCCGCCGACCTGCATATAAGTCGAATGCGGCGAACGATCGTCACCCAATATCACCGCCAGCCCCGATACGCCTTCGCATCCGATGAGGCCCACTTCGATCTCCCGGCCGGAATCGCCGCCGGCAACCACGGACGCAATGCCGTGCTCCATGAAATAGACGTGCTCGATCTTCCGGTTGGGATGTTCCAGCGGATGACGCCTGTCCAGCGTGACGGCCGCGAGATGCCCCTGAAGCAAAGCGAGGTCGGGCAGCGCAAGCGCCGCCAGCAAACGATTGCGAAATTGACCCGAGATTTTTGCGCGCGCCAAAGACTCTCACCGTGATTGGGGCAAGAGCCGGCACTGCCGATGTCTCTCTTAGCCGTCCGCGCCCTGAAAATGGCGGACGATTCCACCACTATACGCGCGCGATGCCGCAGACACTCATTAATTAAGTCCGCTACCGTACCATATGCAGACAATGCGGGGGCATAACCCCTAGTAACGTCCGAATTCGTACTAACTTACGTCAAAGCGCGCGGACAACTTCCGGTCAACCTTGGAGTCTCGTGCGATCGGCCCAGCAGGAATGCGTTCCGCTGCACAGTTTGTGCGGCAACGCGATGCGGCAGACCGGACCGTCTTCGATATGTGCTGCGTCGAGCAGGATGCATTCGGACGTGCCCGTATTCTCGTCGGTCACAAAGCTCACGAGATAGCCGTCGTCTTCGCGCGTCGAGCCGACGCGCGGTGCGACCGGCGCCTCGCTCGCAAAGCGTCCCGCCCCGAGCGTGAATTCCCTCTTGTCGCCCGTCTCGAGATCGTTGCGCACGAACCCCTTGAACAGGAACCACCCCGGCTCGGAAATCGTGCTGTAGGCGTAGCGATAGCGCCGGCCCGCAAAACGGCCGTTCATCATGCCGAATTCCATCACGCGATCGTCAAGCCGCTCCTCGCGCGTTTTGCCCGTCGCGAGATCGAAGCGCCAGCGATGCAGTTTCGGCCGGAAACTGTATTCGTCGAGATAGGCCATCATGTGCCCGTAGCCCGGCAGCGCGTCACCGCGGGGCGCGGGCGTGGGATCTTCCTGGAAATATCCGTCGAGAACGATCTCGTGGCCCGTTTCATAGGCGTTCACCCAGTGCAACACATAAGTCGGCTCTGCCTCGAACCAGCGTATCTCGCCGCCATGCCGGGGGACGATGGCGAATCGCGACGGCAGGCCATCATGCAGGCGCACCGCGTGAATGTTGCGCGCCAGCAGATCCTTGTCCCAGAACACCGGCAGGTCGTTGAGGATCGAATAGTGCTCGGTAAACGCCATGGCGTGCGGCAGGCGCGGACCGGCGAGCGGAATGGGCATGTAGGTCGTGAGCCTGTCGCCCCGATCGACCACGCCGTAATGCAGATAGGGCGCATGCTTCGAATAGTTGAAGAACATCAGCTCGCCCGTATGTTCGTCGACCTGCGTATGCGCGGAGATGCCGTCGAGCGGTCCCCACGGCGCCACGCCCTGCTGCTCAAGCGTTTCCGGATCGAGCCGATAGCCCTCGCCGCATTGATAGAAGGTGGAAAGGGCTTTGCCCGCATGGACCACCACGTCCGTGCTCGCATTGTCCTTAAGCGCGCCATGCGCGCCGAAGCCCGGGCGCAGCGACAGATTCGCCGGATCGGCGAGCCCGGCCCATAGCGAAGCGCCGGCTTCCTGCTCGGCCGTGAAACAGCGCGTGCGCACGAAGCGGTTGCGATAGGACGCGGCTCCATCGCGGAAGCTGATCATGTGGAGCATCGCGTCGCCGTCGAATGGATGAAAACGGCCGAGCGGCTGGTGAATCTGGTTTTCCGTGTTGCGGAGATAGATGCCGTCGATGTCGTCGGGAATTTTGCCTTCGATGACATCGAGGTCGCTCGCATTCACCTCTTCAAGAAGCGGCGTCCACGGCCCGTTCAGATAAGGATGGTTGCTCGGCTTCAACGACGACACGATCGGGGGCAGACGCTCGACTTTCATGATCGTTCCTCTCACGGTGCCTTGTATGCTGCGCTCGAAATCCGTGATCGCGGAGTATGGCTCATTCCACACTCAAATGTCATGGCCCGCGACAGCGGGTCATGACAACAACCGGCTGAAGAACAAAACAATATCAACTGCTCGATTCCGTTGCGCCGATGATCAACTGCGCTGCCTTTGCGAGGCTTTGCAGGTCTTCCGCCTTGAGGCCGGCAAGCGCGTTCGTCAGGCGCGCCAATCTGCGGCGACGTCCCGCTTCCAGCAGTCGCCTGCCCTTTTCCGTCACGGAGACTTCGATCGAGCGCCGGTCCAGCGGGCGACGGATCGCAAGGCCGCGCGCTTCGAGGGCGGCGATCATCTGCGACATCGTAGGCGGACGCACCTGTTCGGTCGCGGCGAGCGAGCCCAAAGTCTGCGGTCCGCCGAACACCAGAACCGACAACACGGAGAGCTGCGCGCCCGTAATGCCGGACGCTACGTCCTCCTTGCGCACATAGCGCAGCAGCCGGATGGCCGCGCCGTGTAACGCGTCGGCGATCTGCTCGGTTTTCCTGGGGGGGATTTTTGAAACCACTTGACAACACCTGTAGACAGAGTAACTATTAGGTCACCTAACATTGTGACCACCTCATAGTATGAAAGCGGCGGACGCAATGAAAGACCAACCGTCCATGAACCGATCACGCGGGAGGATTTGATGACACAGGATGCAAACGGACTGGCCGGCCGCGGTCTGATGCAGGTCGGTCTCACCTGTCGCGATCTCGAGCGGGCCAAGAGCTTTTATCGCGATGTGCTGGGGCTGCCGCTGTTGTTCGAAGTGAGCGGGATGCTGTTCTTCCAACTCGAAGGCACGCGCCTGATGGTGGGCCTGGAGCGGACGAAAGGCGAGCCGATCAGCGGATCGATCCTTTATTTCAACGCGCCCGACATCCATACGGTGGGCCCGGCGCTGGAGGCGAAGGGCGTCAAATTCGAAGGGCCCGCCCACCCGCTGCAACGCACCGCGACGCACGAACTCATGCTGCGCCCGTTCTACGATCCGGACGGCAACGCGCTTGCCCTGATGGGCATGGTGCCCATCGGCTGACTGCGTTTCGGGCGGTTACTGGTTCGGCTTGAGCTTGAAGTCCAGGACGACACGCTTTTGGCCCTTGGCGGGCGGCGAGAAGGTCGCACTGCTCGTGCCGCCGCCCTGATCACCGGTCAGAGTGGCCGTCACCTTGTAACTGCCGGGCCGAACCTGGAACAGCACCCACGGACCGGCGCAATCGAGGGCTGCCAACGTTTTACCGGCCGAGGACAACACCACATGCGCGCCCGACAGATACTGGGCGCCGCCGTTGGAAAATTCGATGCGAACCGGGAACGCGAGCCAGCGCGGATCGTGCTCCGCTTCGTCGCCGATACCCGTACATACGGTCTGGACGCCGTCGATGGAGATGGGGTTGTCCATCGGCATGGGAACATCGGCCTGCGCGGGCCAGAAAAAGCCTGCCGCACCGCCCAGCGCCATGACGCCCAATGCCAAATAGCGAAACTTCATAATCGTAGCCTCCGGAAATATCCGCTCGGAAGGACACACAGTGCCCCAAGTGTATGGCAACGTTGTGGCGACGCTTTGGTGCCCGGATCGGCCAAAAGAATTTTACGTTCCGATGCGGTGGATGGTTCTGCAGGCCGGCATCGCAAACGACGCATGGCCGAATCAGGCATCGTGGCGCGGCGCCGAGGGGGGACCGAGCCATGCCCATACTCCACCAGATGCAGATGTCCGGGAATTGCTACAAGGTCAGGCTGCTGGCCAAGCAAGTCGGAATTCCGCTGGTCCTCGCGGATTATCCGGAACTCGGCAGCGAGACGCGCAAAGCCCCGTTCCTCGCCAAGAATCCCAACGGTCGGGTGCCCACACTGGAACTCGACGACGGTCGCTGCCTGCCGGAATCGGGCGCCATCCTGTGGTATCTGAGCGAAGGCACGGCGCTTCAGCCCGCCGACAGATGGGGGCGTGCGCAGGCGCTCCAGTGGATGTTCTTCGAGCAATATAGCCACGAGCCCTATATCGCAGTGGCACGTTTCTGGCTCGCTTTTGCGCCCAAAGACGAGATGGAGAAGAAGCGCGCGCTCGTTCCGGAATGGCACGCCAAAGGCAACGCCGCACTTGGCGTGATGGAAACGCATCTGCAAAAAAACGAGTGGTTCGCAGGGGGCCGATATTCGATCGCGGATGTTGCGCTATACGGCTACACCCATTGCGCAAAAGATGGCGGTTTCGACCTCGCAGCCTATCCCGCCGTGACGCGCTGGCTCGCACACGTCGCCGCCCAACCAGGGCACATTCCGTTGTCGGAGAGTTGGTAGGCGCCTCTCACCTCTTGGGCGATTCGCGCTCGATCTCGACGCCAGCCGACTCTGCCCCCGGCAAAGCGTGCAGTTTTTCCACGCGTACCCGCGCGGTGCGCACACGCGCATCCTCGAAACACATTTCCGCGACGCGCTCGGCGAGCGTTTCGGCGAGATTGATATGGCCGCGGCCGATGATCGCGCGCACCTTCAATGTGATCGCCTCGTAATCGACCACCTTGTCGAGTTTGTCCTCGATCTTCGCGAGATCTTCCACGCCCAGGTCGATATTGATCCGCACCGGCTGCGCTTTGCCCTGTTCATGGCCATGGGTGCCTATATGGGCGAGAACTTCCAGATTGCGGATGAAGACATGGCGGATCGCGCGCGCGGAATCCGCGATATGGAGGGGCGAGACGTTTGTTTTTACGGCCAAGGCGGCGGATGCTCGGTTGAAACGCCGGGAGTTGTCCGCGGCGGCGCACGGATGCTAGAGCTTTGGCATGAAATCCTCAACCGGCCCGACGTCTTATCCCGCTACGCCCTTCATGGGCGAGCACGGCTATGCGCGGATGATGATCCGCGACCTCGTGACGGAAGTGCGCCTGGGCGTGCATGCCTGGGAGCGCCACGACGAAAAGCCCCAGCGGATTGTGATTAACGTGGAGTTGTTCGCCGACGATATCGGTCGCCCGTCGGAGGGTCTCTCCTCCATCGTCGATTACGACTATATCCGCGAAGCGATCCGCGCGTGGCCGGCGCGCCCGCACACGGTCCTGATCGAGAGCCTTCTGGAGGAGCTGGTAGAGCTCGGCTTTCGCGATACCCGCGTCAAAGCCTGCCGCGTCTCGATTTTAAAGCCCGACGTGTACAACGAAGCGGCGGGCGCGGGCGTGGAGCTTTTCCGCGTGAGGCGGTAAGGCCCATGGAATCCGCCGACAGGGATTTTCCGTCGCGAAAAGGCTATGCGCTCGTCACCGGCGGAGCCGCGCGACTGGGCGAAGCGATCGTGAGGCGTTTGGCGTCGGATGGCTGGCGCGTTGCGATCCATCACCGTAATTCGGCCGATGAAGCGGACGCGCTGGTGCGCGAATTGAAACAAGGCGGTCATGACACGGTGGCGGTCGCCTGCGACCTGACCCAGTCAAACGATCTTCCGGAAATTTTTGCGAGCGCCAACGCAGCGCTCGGCTTTTGTTCGCTCCTAGTAAACTGCGCGGCGATTTTCGAATATGACGACATCGCGACCGTCGCCGAAGCGAGCATGGATGCGCATTATGCCGCAAACCTGCGCGCGCCCGTTCTGCTGGCGCGGCACTTCGCCGATCAATTGCCCCATGATGCGAGAGGGCTGATCGTCAATCTGCTGGATCAGAAGGTGTTCAACCTTAATCCCGATTTCCTCTCCTACACGATCATGAAATCCGCGCTCGCCTCGGCGACGGAATTGCTGGCGATGGCACTGGCGCCGCGCATCCGCGTATGCGGTGTCGCGCCCGGTCTGACGCTGCGCAGCGGCAATCAAACCGACAAAGGCTTCGCGGACGCGCACGGCCAGACACCGCTGGGATTCGGAAGCGTTCCTGCCGACATTGCCGAAGCGGTGAGCTTCATAGCCCGCGTGCCGTCAATGACGGGTTCAATCGTCACGGTGGACGGCGGCCAGAGCCTGGTGCGCCGCTCGCGCGACGTGATGTTCAGCTACGGCATCGCCCCGGGCACGCCCGGAGCGAGCGACAGGCGTTAAGGTTCGCGGAAACCCTTCGGATCGGAAGGGTTGTATCCGGCCCGCAGCTGGGGCATCACTACATCGACTGAAGCTTCTGCGTCTCAGTCGCATTTGACCCCGAAAGCCGAGAACCCGGTCATGTCCGCCAAGAACGCCGCCGCGACGGAAAGCCGGTTCTCCCTGCCGAACTGGAAGGTCTTTCTGGCCGTCGCGGGGCCCGGCCTGGTCGTCATGCTGGCCGATACGGACGTGGGCAGCATCATCACGGCCGCGCAAAGCGGGGTCGAATGGGGCTACAGGCTCCTCCTGCTGCAGTTGCTCCTGATCCCTGCCCTCTACATCGTGCAGGAGCTGACCGTCCGGCTGGCGATCTTCACCGGCAAGGGACACGGCGAACTGATCAGAGCGACGTGGGGTCCGTTCTGGGCCTGGGTGTCGGTCACGGGGCTCGGCATTGCCGCCACGGGTGCGCTACTGACGGAATTCTCGGGCGTTGCCGGCGTGGGCGAACTCTACGGAGTCCCACGCGTCGTGAGCCTCGCGATCAGCGCGATTTTCCTTTTGGCCGTCGTATTGACGGGATCGTATCGGCGCGTGGAGCGGGTGGCGATTGCGCTTGGATTGTTCGAGTTCGCATTCTTTCTCGTCGCTTACGAGTCCCATCCCGACGCCGGCGAACTCGCGCGAGGACTGACACACGTGCCGTTTCAAAGCGGCAACTATCTCTATCTGGTCGCGGCCAATATCGGCGCGGTGATCATGCCGTGGATGATTTTCTATCAGCAGTCGGCCATCGCCGACAAAAAGCTCAAGCCCGAGCATTATCCGCATGCGCGGCTCGATACGGCTCTCGGTTCCGTCATCGCACAGGCTGTGATGGCCGCCATTCTGATCGCGGCGGCCGCCACGATCGGCAAGATGAACAGCCACGCCAGCCTCAACACGATCGGCGATATTGCAAACGCGTTGATCCCGTTTCTCGGGCCCAATGTCGGACGGCTGGTCTTCGGCCTCGGGACGATCGGGGCCGCAATGGTCGCGGCCATCGTCGTTTCGCTGGCGGCGGCCTGGGGATTCGGAGAGGTAACCGGCTACAAGCATTCGCTGGAACACCACCCGTTCGAAGCCCCATGGTTCTACGGCGCGTTCTCGCTCGCCGTTCTGGGCGGTGCGGTCGTCGTGGCGCTCGTGCCCAATCTCGTCGCGCTCAATATCGGCGTGGAAGTGATGAACGCGCTGATGCTGCCGCTGGTGTTGGGCTTCCTCGTGCTGCTCGCGATCAAGGCGCTGCCGCCGGAGCATCGTATCCGCGGCGTTTATGCCTGGATCGTCGTTGTGCTGGCCGTGGTGATTTCTGCCCTCGGTGTCTTCGGCGCGTTTTCGAGCGCCGTGAATACCTGAACGCGGCAACTCTCCGCCGTGTATGCGAACAATACGCAGCCTTTCCGCCGGGCCAAACTCTACTTCCCGGTCGCCGAGCGGACTGCGAAGGATGCGGCAATCGCAGTGCCATCCGCAAGATGCAGCGACACCGGCACGTTCGTTCCCTGCTTGAGAAGCGCCGTCGGATTCATGCACATCAGATGATAGCCGCCGGGCGCGAAACTCAGTGTCCCTCCCGCTGGAACGTCGATGCGGGCCACATCGCTCATGCTCGCCATGCCGCTCATCTCTTCGGATTTGTGCAGCATCAGCATCCCGCATGCGGGCGAACTCGCCGCATCGAGCGTGACGGTCTTGTTCGACCCGTTGTGCAATGTGAAATAGCCGCCGGCCGGCAGATGGACGGGCAGCGCGCGAAACCACGCATCCGAAACTGCGATGGGCGCGGCGAAGCCCGGACTTGCGCTCAAGGCCGCTGCGAGAAGCGCGGCCGCGACAATCGCGGCGCGCGCACTTGACTGCCTCATACTCATCTCCGTTTGCAACCCGCCCGCCCGATGCCCTTCAAAGACTATAGCTCGCAATGAATTTCAACGCGGCGGGCGCCGCCAATTGATTGCCGTTGACGTGATCGTAGACCGGCACTTCTACGTCGGCATAAAGTTTCCAGGCGTCCCGATCCAGCTCGATTCCGGGCGCCACGAGAAGGCGGCTATAGCCGCTGTCTGCGGGATCGCCATTGGCGTCGCCGTCTCGTCCGCGCGTGGACACGACGAGTTGCACGATCGGCGCAACGTGGAAGCCGTCACCCAGCATGATGTCGTTGTACGACACTCCCGCGGCGCCGTTGAGTTCGTAGCCCGGCCGATAGGCATATTGCGTGGCGATTTCGTGCTGAAAGAGGACTTGTGTGAAATAGCCGAATGAGCGATCCGCCGTCAGCGATCCCGCATGATAGCCTCCGAGAAGCACATCGGTGCTTCCCGACCCGATCTCGACGTCGGCGTCGAAATTCGGGTAGGTGTGATTGCCCGTCGGGAGCTTGACGCCGAAGATCAGGCCCGTGGACATGTCCGCGGAGAAACCCGAATAAACACCCATCAGGCGAATGTCGCCCAACGCACCATGCTCGAACGCGCCCGGATCGCCGGGATCCGAGGTGCGGAAATAGCGGTTGGTGTAGGGCAGTTCGGCCATCACGCCCCAATCGCTGTTGAACATGTATTGGCCGCCGGCGACGAGGAAATTCGAGCGGATTTCCTTGTCGGTATTGTTGGCGGCTGGCGCCTGATTGTTTCCAGCCCAATTTTTCGTCTGATCGAGAAAATCATATTCCAGGAACACGGTGGCGCCGGGACCCGTCGGCAGGAGTGAACTCGTGCCGACGTCGAACACCGCACAACCGCAGGCGCAGGCAAATGCGTTCGCAGGAGTCAGTACCGTTGCCAGCAGAGCGAGCGCGGCGACGACATGCCTGCGCTCGAACGCGAAGCGTGGGCGGAATAAGTCGGTCTGCGCATCAGCGCGTGTGAGAGCGGGAAACATGGAATCCTCGTTCGATAAGTTGGAGCGACGGCATGCGAGCAAGACCGCGTGCGGGTCGCAAAAATTCCAGACTTTCAGACGAACGAGGGTGGCGCGCGCGGCGACTGGGACGAGTAGCGCGCGGTTTCATAAACAGTTCGTGCTGGCGCGTGATCTGGCGCGAATGAGGAAACCCGCATCGACGGTGCGATTACCGCCGTGACGGTCGGCGTCGCAAGATGAACGGACGCCGAGAACGGGCAGACATCATTTTGTCGGTTGTCGTCCTGGCCGGGCCGATGCTTGCCCGCGTCACGCGCCGCCTGGAGCGGCCAGTTCACGGTGCAGATGACGAAGGCTGCGCCGGAAGCGCTCGCGGAATCCGGCATCCAGCCTGCCGGCAGAAGCGCGCGCAGGAGCATCGCGACCAGCGCGATATGCACCCCTGCAAGCTTCAGCGTCCGCGACATGTGTCCCTCAGAGACGGTGAATTTCCTCCCGGCCGTCCCGTTCAACAAGCGGTTGCAATGTCGCAGCGGGGTGTTAGGTACGGGATAACGCAGCGCTTGTCGGCAAATGCGCCTATTGGCTGCGCGCCTGGTTCTGCGCACGCCGGCTTTCGGTCAATTCGAAAGCTGCTCGCTTCGTCGCGCCGGTACCGTCGAGCGCCCGATAGGTATCGGGAAAATAGAAGCGCAGTCGGGTAAGTGCAGGCCCGAACAACAGGTCGTTTGAGCCATTCAAATCAGTAAGCAGGGACACTCGCAAGTCGTCCGCATTTGCCGTTCCCCAATCCTTTTTGACGCGATCGATAAGTTCCGGCGCTTCGAGTGGCGAATTGACTATCGTAATGGCCGACGGCTGATACCGAACTGCCAACAGCCGACGATTTACAATTTGGCCTATCAGCGCGTAGCAGACGTCTGCGATTCTGACCGTGTAACCGCCACTTATGGGGCGCTCAAGACACGGGCGGCAACGCCACTGCTCGATCTGCGATTGGTCTTTGCCGTCATATTCATTGCTGAAAAATTCGCCACCGAATGTTTGGGTTCCAATACCTGCAAGAGTGAGTTTGGTCGGACGCGGGTCGCTCAGGTGATCGATCAGCGCAGACAAAGCGCTCGGGCCGCGCCGCACCAGCTCGCGCATTTGAGGCGTGGCGACGGGCGATTCCGATCCAAGAACTCCAACTGCGAATTGGGCCGGACTCATATCACCAATAAAGACATCAAATATGGCGGTATCGTCGATGCCCGGCGCGACCGAATCGGTTAGGGCAAGTTGATCGATGAGTCTCTCAGTGGGAACCTTGGAATAGTCCGCGGCAAGCGACGGAATTGTCAGGAGCGTCAACTGCGCGATTACAGCAAGAATAAGACGCTAGGCACAACTCCGGATTTGCGAACTACTTCTGCTGCAAGCCCTTCGCGATGGCTTGCAATTCGCTGCGCACGCGCAGCACATAAAACCCCTCGCCGCACAGGGTGCAGGGGATGAAATCGCTGTCGGGCGAACCGTCCAGCACAATCGAGGGCCGCATGGCGATCGCCGCGCGCAGGCTTGCCATCATACTGCCCCAGGTCGCCGCCAGGTGGCGGGCGCGGATCGTGCCCTGAAAATCGATCTGCAATCCCTTGAGCACGACGTAGTAGCCGTACATCCGCCCTTTCGTTTTGTAGAAGATGTCGTCGCTGCGCACTTCAAACGGTGAACCCGATGCGCGGTCCACATGATATTCGATCGTGGCGGAGGACGCGCCGAGATCGTCGGAAACGCGCTCGAGGATCGCCTGAAGATTTTCCGCGCTCGCATCGAAATGCGCGTCGCCGCCGGCGAGCCTGTCGTTGTAGCTCGCAAGCGCGGCCATCGCGCGCAGATACTGATCGTCGCTCGGCTCTCGGGGCCACAGCGACCGCCGCGGATTCCAGAACCACACATCGGGCGGATATTGGAGGAAACCGGCTGCGATTCCGAGATCGGAATCGCCATCCGGCGTGTCTGCGCCATGCCCCATCCGGTCGCGCAGTGCAACCGCGACAGTCGCCAGCGCCGAGACGATGCCTTCCTGGTAGTTCGGCATGTTGTCCAGCAGCGCGGGCGGCTCGTAGAAGGGCGCGCTGGCGGCCCAGCCGTGCTGGTTCACTTCGCGATCGATCAGGGCGATCGTGGCGGCAACCGTCTGGCTTTCATGGGGTTGTCCCATATCGGAACGCGGACCGAAATCCGGGTTGTCGTCGATGGTGCTGTAGTACCAGGCCGCGAGCGGATAGAAGACGACGAGAATGATGGCCAGGCCCAGCGCGATGCGCGCGCCGCGGCCGATGCGGGGCGCGCTCAGGATATCCGAGCCGGCATCGACGACGGTTTCGCCGGCGGACCGGGCTCGCGCGCGCGCATCCGCGAAACGCGCACGTATCCCGCGCCACCACGCGCGCAGCGCCTGGCCCCATTCCACGGAATGCGCCCCTTCGGGAGTCATGACGTCTAGATGGGCCCTAGATGGGTGGAGATCATTCGGTCAAGACGCGCGCTCGCCTGCGTTTCCCCTGATAAATCGGGGAGATGCCGACGATCCGGTCGATGCG
>JBEKLK010000015.1:0-27875 GCA_050010235.1 Rhizomicrobium sp. | reverse complement strand
ATTCCGGCAACAGGCCGAAGTAGGCGAGTTGTCCGATGCCGGCCTCGCGAAAATCGAGTTCGGCCATTCCGGCGGGACAACCGTCGAAATAGAGCACGAACAGTTCGACGCGCGGATCGTGGACGATCTGCGCCAGTGCTTCGTCGCTCAGTTTCTTGCGGTCGACCCATTTATAGTCGCGCCCGACGGAGTCGTAGAGATAGCGGTAATAATGCACCGGCGGGTGTTCCGCCTTGACGATCGCCACCTTTCCTTTTGGTTGTGGCGGCGGCAGCGCGGGCGGGCGCGTGGTAAGTTCCAGAAAGGTGACGACGGTCGGAACACGACGCGATTTTTTGGTCATGATTGTTCGACCGGCGCATCGAGGCGCGCGCCCCACTCCGCCCAGGAGCCGTCATAGAGCGCAGTTTTCTTCGCATTCACGAGTGCCAGGCCAAGCAAAACGATCGCGGCCGTGATGCCCGAACCGCAGGTGGTCGTGCAAGCTTTCGCGGGATCGACGCCGTGCGCTGCAAACAGACGCGCGAGGGCCTCGGGCGATTTGAACGTCCCGTCGCCGTTCGTAAATTCAGTATACGGAACATTATGGCTCCCGGGCATATGTCCCAGCCGCACGCCGGGGCGCGGCTCGGCCTCGTGGCCTGCGAAGCGGGCGGCGCTGCGGGCATCCACGATTTGTTCGTCGTGGGTCCGGAGGTTGGCTTGCATCTGCGCGAAATCCCGCATCAGGGCGTTGTTCGGCCGCGGCGTGAAATGCCGGGGATACGGTTGGGGCACGAGATCCTCGGTCGCCCGTCCTTCGCGCCGCCATTTCGGAAACCCGCCATCGAGCACCACGACGTCCTCGTGTCCCATGGTGCGCAACATCCACCATGCGCGAGGCGAGGAATACGCGCCGGCGCCGTCATAAACCACGATCAGATTGCCGTCGCCCAATCCCAGCTTGCGCATGCGGCTCGCGAATTTCGGCGCCGGCGCCAGCATATGCGGCAGTTCGCTCTTCTCGTCCGAAAGATCGTCGATGTCGAAGAAGACCGCGCCGGGAATGTGCGCGGCGCGATATTCGGCGCGCGGGTCGCGGGCCGCCTGGGGCAGATACCAAGACGCATCCGCAATGCGCACATCCGGCGCATCGAGATGTTCGGCAAGCCAATCGGTCGAGACCAGGGGTGAGGCGGGTTTCATCTGATGTAGGGTAGCTCGAAGGGCTTCCGCGGTTCGGCGAGCCAATGCGGCTCCGGCAGTCCTTTCTCGCGCAGGAATTCCGGATTGAACAGCTTTGTTTGATAACGGTTCCCAAAATCCGCCAGGATGGTGACGATGGTATGACCCGGCCCCAGTTGCCTGGCCAAGTGGATCGCGCCCGCCACGTTGATCCCGCTGGATCCTCCCAGGCACAAACCTTCATGCTCCAACAGTTCGAAGATGATTGGGAGTGCCTCCTCGTCCGAAATCTGAAACGCATCGTCGATGGGCGCGCCTTCGAGATTGGCGGTGACGCGGCCCTGGCCGATTCCTTCGATGATGGATGAGCCTTCGGACTTCAACTCGCCGGTCTTGATCCAGCTATAGATCGCAGCCCCCATCGGATCGGCGGCGGCGATGCGCATCGCGGGATTGCGCGCCTTCAACGCGAATGCGACGCCCGCCAATGTTCCGCCGGAGCCCACGGCGCAAGTGAAGCCGTCGACCTTGCCTTCGGTCTGCCGCCAAATCTCCGGTCCTGTGGTTTCGATATGGGCGCGCCGGTTGGCGACGTTGTCGAATTGATTGGCCCAGATCGCACCCGCCTTTTCGGATTTCGCCAATTGCCCGGCGAGGCGTCCGGAGAATTTCACGTAGTTGTTCGGGTCCTTATACGGGACGGCTGGAACCTCGATCAGTTCCGCGCCCAGAAGACGCAGGGCGTCCTTCTTTTCCTGGCTCTGCGTATCCGGGATCACGATCACGGTGCGGAAGCCGAGCGCATTTCCGACCACGGCAAGGCCGATTCCGGTATTGCCGGCGGTTCCTTCCACGATCGCGCCGCCGGGTTTCAATGCGCCGCGCTCGATCGCGTCGGTCACGATGAAGAGCGCGGTACGGTCCTTCACGGACTGGCCGGGATTCATGAATTCGGCTTTGCCGAGAATCTCGCAGCCGGTGAGTTCCGAGGCGCGTTTCAGGCGGATGAGCGGCGTGTTGCCAATCGCGGCCAGGGCGTCGTGTTTGATATCCATAAGCCTGGGTGGAAGCGTGTGTGCCCGTGAAACCTAATGGTCCCGTCCGGCACCTTCAAGCGAGTGATGGATCTGCGCCAAGCGAATGGCACGCCGGATGCTGCGGCTTCGGACGGTGCTGATGCTGGCGTCGGCTATGACTAGAGTTCACCAATGATTCCGGCGCCGTCGCGTCCGGAACGACTGCCACTACCGAGGGAAAGGCGGGTGCGATGGTGACTGTCCCGAAGTCCGGCGGCGTTGGAGAGAAGGCAAATGAGCAAATTGAAGAAGCGGGAGCATGTTGCCGTCGAGGCAGTCGCCAAGCATTTCTTCGCAAGGTGGGAAGAGGGAGAAGATGCGTCCTGCGCCGCGTTTTCGATCGCTGGTAAGCGGATTGCCGTGGAGATTGCGACCGCCAAGCCACGGATTACCGATCTCACCAAGCCTCGATTGCGGTTCGATAAGGTCGTCACCCGGGTAACGACACGCTTGCAGGCTGCTCTCCGCGACTCGATTCCGGACGGCACGACGGTAATAGTCACAATCGCCGCGCCGATACTGAACCCATCGAAGACGGCTGAGGCGATTGAAGACAAAATCAGGATGTGTCTTGCGCGCCGATCCGCCGAGAAGCAGTACAAGGAAGTTGTTCATGGAAATCGGATCCGAATTGGCCTTGTGAAGAGCCGTTCGGGGCAGGTTTCGAAGGTGATCGGACTGGTGCACAATCCCGACTCAAATCCGGACACTCTGTTGCAGATGACGCAATCCTTGCTCCAGCACATTGGAGCCGCCGCGGACGGACGTACACCGGCGAAATCGGCACGAGAGCGATGGCTCGTTATTATCGCCGGCGGTGGTTTTATCGAGACGTATCGGCAGATTTACGCCCAGTTCTCCGTCCAGACCGATTTTACGAAGATTCTGATGGTTTTCGGTGGGGACCGGGTCGAGACCCTAACGGGGTGAAGGCGAAGCGCGGCGTGAACTGTCGGAAGAATTGGCTCCTGGGGTCGGATTCGAACCGACGACAACTCGGTTAACAGCCGAGGACTCTACCGCTGAGCTACCCAGGAACGTGGGGCGCGTTGTTAGCGCATCGCCAATCTCATGGCTACAGCAAATGCCTCAATAATTGCTTGGATTGGCTGGAAATTGGCGAAGTTTGCGCGGAGCGCGATGTTGCGATTCCGGCCTGTCCGTACCGAATTGCCCCGTAGAGCCAGTTGCTGCGGTGGGAATTGGGCGAAAAAAAGGGCCGGGTGTTAGCCCGGCCCCAAGGCGTTGGGTAATGGTGGGGTGTCTTCAAGGGAAGACGCCGTGAAGATGCCACCATAAGGTTAACGAAAGCTTAATAGGGAACCCCAGCATTTGTGTTAATTGCTGGGCGTCCCGTAAGATTTGGAGGCCACGCCCGGAATTGAACCGGGGTACGCGGTTTTGCAGACCGCTGCGTCACCACTCCGCCACGTGGCCGGGGGAGGGGCCCTATAACAGATCGATTGCGCGCCGGGCAACCTGCCGAAAGATCTCCTCGGGGGGCATCCGCGGCCGCGTTGTCAGGGCCCAACCGGCAACGTATAAGCCCCGACCGTCGAAACATGATGCGAATCGCGCCGATGCCGGATTACGCCGCCCAACGCTTGAACATGGTCGAATCGCAGGTTCGTGCGAACGACGTGACGGACATCCGCATTCACGAGGCGATGCGGGAAATCCCGCGGGAGCGCTTTGTGCCGACGGCCAAGCGCGCCGTCGCCTATGCCGATGGGGCAATCGAAGTCGTGGCCAACCGCTATCTGCTGGAGCCGCGCACGTTCTCGAAGCTGATCCAGCTCGCACAGATCGCAGCGACCGACACGGTGTTGGATGTTGGCTGCGCGACCGGCTACTCCACCGCCGTGATCGCCCGGCTCGCCGCCAAGGTGATCGGCCTGGAGCATGATGCCGATCTCGTGCGGGTCGCTTCGGACATGGTCCCGGCAGTCGGAGCCACGAATATTACAATTGTCCAGGGGCCGCTTGCCGAAGGCCATCGCGGCGGTGCACCCTACGATGTGATCGTCGTCAATGGCGCGATCGAAGCCGCCCCGGAAGCCTTGTTGGACCAGCTTGCCGAAGGTGGCCGTCTGGCAGCCGTGGTGCAATCGGGCGAGCAGAGCAGGGCGAATCTCTATCTTCGCCGGAACGGCAGAATCGGAAGCCGCGTGGCTTTTGACGCGTGGTCTCCCTTGCTGGCCGGTTTCCGACAGAAGGTTGGATTCGTCTTCTAGAATACCCAGATGAGCGTGTCGGCATTGGGCGCGGACAAGGGGTGACGCAATGAGGGCAGTTCGGGGCGCAGCCTCCGCTCTGGTGCTGGCGGCGGCAATAGCGACGTGTGGCTCGGCCCTTGCCGATACCTTCACGTTGAATGACGCGCTCGGCGTTGCCTACGAGACAAATCCGCAACTCGACGCCGACCGGGCCAATCTGCGCGCGACCGACGAGAATGTGGCTCAGGCCAATGCCGGCTGGCGGCCGACCCTCAATGCCGGCGGCACCTACGGCTACCAGGAACTGGGCGAGGCCGGATTCTCGGAAACCGACCATCCTATTACGGGGCAGGCGACCCTGACGGAGCCGCTTTTCCGCGGCGGTCGCACCTATGCGGAAGTGGGTCGCGCCAAGGCACAGGTCCGTGCCGGTGAATCGGAACTCACGAATACGGAAGAGAACGTCCTGCTCAATGCTGTCACCGCTTACATGGATGTGGTTCGAGATGAGTCCACGCTGAAACTCCGGCAAAACAATGTGACCGTGCTTCAGAAGCAACTCGACGCGACCCAGGAGCAGTTCAAGGTCGGTGAACTCACGCGCACCGACGTCGCCCAGGCCCAGGCGCGGCTTGCCGGGGCCCAATCCGACGTGATCTCGGCACGGGGCCAGCTCGAGGTCAGCCGCTCGAGTTTCGAGCATTACATCGGTCGACCTGCCGAGACCCTTGATGACCATCCGCCTTTGCCGCGGTTGCCCACGAATGAGGACACCATCATCTCGCTCGCGATGAAGCAGAACCCGGCGTTGCGGCAAGCTCAGGAAAATGTGAAGGCGGCGAATTATGCCATCGACGACGCCGCGGGCGCGCTGGCGCCGCAAGTGTCGCTCCAAGGGCAATATCAGTATGTCGAGAATTCTCCCTTGTCGGGCATCCAGGGTGCGGGGCACATCACGTCGGTCACCGCCAATGTGACCGTTCCGATCTACCAGGGCGGAGCCGATGAATCTCTTGTGCGCCAGCAAAAAGAATTGCGGGAGCAGGCACAACTGGCCGTTGCCGACGTCGAGCGCCAGGTGATGGATGCGGCGCGCAGTTCCTGGCAGAGCTTTACGGCGGCGCAGGCCACCATCCTGTCGAACAAAAGTCAGGTACAGGCGGACGAAGTCGCATATGACGGCGTCAAACAGGAGCAGCAGGTCGGATCACGCACCATTCTCGACGTACTCAACGCGGAGCAGGAATTGCTGAACTCCGAAGTGGCCGTCGTCATTTCGCAGCATGACGCATGTGTGGCCGCCTATCAGGTTTTGGCGGCGACGGGTCAACTGACGGCGCGGGGTCTGGGCCTCAATGTGCCGCTTTACGATCCAAGGGCCTATTACAATGACAATGCCTCGCGCTGGTTTGGCTTCGGGGATTAATATTTGCCTGAAGCCCGAACAAAAACTTGAGCCGCCGTTAACTCCGCCTTTCCTTCTTTAGGTAACTGTCCTAGGGTCTTAGCGCGATGTCCTACGCGTGTGCCGGAGTATGACGATGGCGACCACTTCAAGTCCCCAACATGAACCCACCATGGAGGAAATCCTTGCCTCCATCCGGAAAATCATCTCCGAGGACTCCCCGGAGACGCAGTCGGCGCAACCGGGCGTTCAGGCGCTGGCCGAGGCCGAGCCCGAAGTCCTCGAACTGACGCAGGAAGTGCGGGAAGAGCCGGTTCCGGCCCCGGCAGCCGCCCCTGTAATCGTTGTTCCAGCGCCGCAACCTGTTGCAGCTCCCCATGTCGACGACGTCGTGTTCCAGTCCATCGAGGAGCCAGCGGCGAAACCGGCCCAAGGCATTTTTTCCGACAACTCGCGCAAGGCATTCGACGATGTGTCGAACCGGTTTGTGCGGGCGGAAGCGGCCCCGACGCCGCGAGACCCCGCGGCGCCCGTGGCGCCGCTTGACGGCAATACGCTTGAAGCGCTGTTCGACCGCGCCGTGCGCGAGACCTTCGAGCCCGTCCTTCAGGAATGGATGGGGGCCCATGCCGACGCGATCGTGGAGCGGATGAAGCCGCTGATCAGCGAATGGATGGACAAGAACTTCCCGCCGTTGTTGTCGGCGGCCGTAGAAGCCGAGTTCGTACGCTCGCGCAAGGCGCGCTAACCCCCGATTGCGAAATCCGGGGCCGGCACGCCAGCCGCTCCGGACCAGCCTCTTGACGTGCAGGCCTCCGGACGGTTTGACAAACCGGCGGCCGGTCCGCTCAAGAGGCACGAAGCAATGCTCGACAAGAATTTCATGCCCACCGAGGTGGAAGGGCGCATCTACGCCCAGTGGGAAGCCTCGGGTGCATTTCGCGCGGGACGCAGGCCAGGCGCGGAGACGTTCTGCCTCGTCATCCCGCCGCCCAATGTCACGGGCCGGCTCCATATCGGCCATGCCCTCAACAACACGCTGCAGGACTCGCTCGCACGGTTCGAGCGCATGCGCGGCAACGATGTCCTGTGGCAGCCTGGCACCGACCATGCCGGCATATCGACCCAGCTTGTCGTCGAGCGAGATCTTGCGCTGCGCCAGCAAAGCCGCATCCAGATGGGTCGCGAAAGATTCCTCGAAGCGGTCTGGAAATGGAAGGACGAATATGGCGGCGCGATCGTGCAGCAATTGCGCCGGTTGGGCGCCTCCTGCGACTGGTCGCGCGAACGCTTCACCATGGACGAAGGACTGTCGCGCGCGGTCCTGAAGGTCTTCGTCGAGCTTCACCGCCAGGGGTTGATCTATAAAGACAAGCGTCTGGTCAATTGGGATCCGCGAATGCAAACCGCGGTGTCCGATCTCGAAGTCGAGAACATCGAGGTCAAGGGTCACCTCTGGTACATCAGATATCCGATCGACGGCCAGATGGGCCGCTTCATCACTGTGGCGACGACGCGGCCCGAGACGATGCTGGGCGATGCAGCGGTTGCCGTTCACCCCGATGACGACCGCTACAAGGATCTGGTCGGAAGGTTCGCGCGGCTGCCGCTTGCAAATCGGTTGATCCCGATTATCGCCGACGAGCACTCCAATCCCGAAAAGGGGTCAGGCGCGGTCAAGATCACGCCCGCCCACGATTTCGACGATTTTGACGTGGGCATGCGGCACAAACTTCCGCTGTTCAATATTCTGGCCCGCGACGGGACGCTGAATATCGAGGTGCCACCCGCCTATCGCGGGCTTGACCGTTTCGAAGCGCGCAAGCAGATCGTGGCCGATCTGGAAGCGTTGGAGCTGATCGACAAGATCGAGCCGATCACCCACGCGGTGCCCCATGACGAGAAGACGAAAACCGTCGTCCTCGAACCTTATCTCACGGAGCAATGGTATCTCGATGTGCGGCCGCTGGCGGAAAAAGCGGTCGAAGCCGTCGAGCAGGGTCGGACACGCTTTGTGCCGGAGCAATGGGCCAACGTCTATTTCAATTGGATGCGCAACATCCATCCCTGGTGCATCTCGCGTCAGGTGTGGTGGGGTCACCAGATTCCGGTGTGGTACGACGAGGACGGCCATGTCTTCGTCGCCGAAAGCGAGGCCGAAGCGCTTGCCGAGGCGCGCGCGAAACACGGAACCCAGGTCGCGTTGACGCGACCGGCTTCGACATCATCTTCTTCTGGGTGGCGCGGATGATGATGATGGGCCTGCATTTCATGGGGGACGTTCCGTTCCGCACCGTGTTCATCCATACGCGCGTGCTGGACGAGAAGGGTCAGAAAATGTCGAAGACGAAAGGGAACGTGGTCGATCCCCTGACGCTGATCGACGAGTTCGGCGCCGACGCGTTGCGCTTCACGTTGGCGCTGGCGGCGGGGCAGGGCCGCGACATGCGCATCGGCGCCTCCCGCGTCGAGACCAACCGCAATTTCTCGACGAAGCTGTGGAATGCCGTGCGTTTCTGCGAGATGAACGAGTGCATTGGTCGGGCAGATTTCGACCCGGCGAGGGTCTCGCTGACCGTCAACAAGTGGATTATCAATGAGGCGGTTTTCGCAGAGCGCGACGTCACCGAAGCGTTAGAAAAGCTTCAGTTCAACGTGGCCGCGAATCACCTGTATCAATTGGTTTGGTCGAAGTATTGCGATTGGTATGTCGAATTAGTCAAGCCTGTGTTTGCTGGGCCTGACGAGGGCGCGAAGGCTGAGACGCGTGCGACCGCAGCTTGGATGCGGGATCACATCTTAAAACTGCTTCATCCGTTTATGCCATTCATCACGGAAGAACTTTGGGCACGTACCGCCTCCGATACCAATCCACGCAATGAACTTCTGATTCTTTCGGAGTGGCCAAAGTTGTCGGACGATTTATTGGCTCCAGAGGCTCTTCTTGAAACGCAATGGGTCATCGATCTGGTGTCCGGCGTGCGCTCGATCCGTGCCGAGATGAATGTACCGGCTGCGGCAAAAGTCGCTCTGGTCCTGAAAGGGGCGAGCGCGGACACGCGCGCGCGTCTCGAACGCAACCGCGATGCGATCCTGACTCTTGCGCGACTTGCGAGTGCGGACACATCCGACTCGATTCCGGCCGGCTCGGCGCAATTCGTCGTCGGTGAGGCGACGGCCGCGCTTCCCCTGGGCGACGTGATCGATTTCGCCAAGGAACGCGTGCGGTTGGAGAAAGAGCTCAAGAAGGCCCAGGAGGAAATCGCGCGTTTCGACGCCAAACTCAACAACGCGGATTTCGTTGCGCGCGCGCCCGAAGAGGTGATCGATGAGCAGAAGGAAAAGCGCGCCGACGCGGCCGCGATGGCCGAAAAGCTGGTCGACGCCGTGAGGCGGTTAAGCTCCTAGCTCCTCCGACGTTCGCGCGCCCGCAAGTGAGCCAGCCTCTCTGGTGATATCGCACTTGCGCGTTCAGGTTTCCAATTGGACCTGAGGAGAAGAGGGTTCCTGCAACCCATCGGCCGTTTCGTCGTTGTATCAAAGCGAAAATCGAGGATATGGACCGATGGTCAGCCGAAATGCGAAGATCCTGGCAATTGCCTTTCTGGCGCTTGGGTTGAGCGTGGCCGGCGCGAATGCAAATTGCCAGGGCAGCAAGACCGCTGGAACGGTTTTGGGCGCCGGCGGCGGCGGTGTTATCGGAAGCGTGATCACCCATGGCAGCCCGGTTGGGATCATTGGCGGCGCGGTCGTTGGCGGCCTCGCAGGCCATTCGATTGCTGGTGAAAATTGCAGAAGCCATTATTACCGCAGGCACGGGTATTACGACCGGTACCACCACTGGCACTACTACGGCTGAGGTCTGCACCAAATTTCCATTGCGTCGGCGGGCTCGAAAGGCGATGTAGTTGCATCGCCTTTCCAGAGCCCGCGCCATGACCAAATTCGATAAATCCAAGCTTCCCTCGCGTCATGTCACGGTTGGACCGGAGCGCGCGCCGCATCGGTCTTACTACTACGCGATGGGCCTCACTACGGAAGACATCGACCGGCCCCTCGTCGGCGTCGCCTCCTGCTGGAATGAGGCGGCGCCCTGCAACATCGCGTTGATGCGCCAGGCCCAATCGGCCAAACGCGGCGTGAAGGAGGCAGGCGGCACGCCGCGCGAATTCTGCACCATCACGGTCACCGACGGTATCGCGATGGGGCATGAAGGCATGAAATCCTCGCTCGTGTCGCGCGAAGTGATCGCAGATTCCGTCGAGCTCACCATGCGGGGACATTGTTATGACGCGCTGGTCGGCATCGCGGGCTGCGACAAGAGCCTGCCGGGAATAATGATGTCGATGCTGCGGCTCAATGTGCCCAGCGTCTTTCTCTATGGCGGCTCGATCATGCCCGGAAAATTCAAGGGCCGGGACGTGACGGTGGTCGACATTTTCGAAGGCGTGGGCCAGTACGCGGCGGGCAAGATGAGCGCCGAGGATCTGTTCGATCTCGAATGCCATGCCTGTCCCGGCGCGGGCGCATGCGGCGGCCAATTCACCGCCAATACGATGGCCTGTGTCGCCGAAGCGATCGGCTTGGCGTTGCCTTATTCCTCCGGACCGCCGGCCGAAGTGCTTGCGCGCGACGATTTTGCGCTCAAGGCCGGCGAAGCGGTGATGGCGCTGCTGGCGAAGAATATCCGGCCGCGTGCGATCTGCACGCGCGAGGCATTCGAGAACGCGGCGGCGGTGGTGGCGGCAACCGGCGGTTCGACCAATGCCGCGCTCCATCTGCCCGCGATGGCAAACGAGGCCGGCATCGCATTCGATCTGTTCGATGTCGCCGCGATCTTCAAGCGCACCCCCTATCTCGCTTCGCTCAAGCCGGGCGGAGAATATGTCGCCAAGGACATGTGGGAAGCGGGAGGCGTCCCCATGCTGATGCGCACGCTTCTCGATGGCGGTTTCCTGCACGGTGATTGTATGACCGTCACGGGCAAGACGGTCGCCGAAAACCTCAAAGACGTAAAATTCAATCCGAACCAGAAGGTGATGCGGCCCGTGAGCGCGCCGCTTGCGCCGACCGGCGGTGTCGTAGGCCTAAAAGGTACGCTCGCGCCCGAAGGCGCCATCGTGAAAACGGCGGGCCTCAAACATCTAAAGCATCGCGGACCGGCGCGGGTGTTTGATTGCGAGGAAGACGCGTTCACCGCCGTGCAGGCGCGAGCGTTCAAGGAAGGCGATGTGCTGGTTATCCGTTATGAGGGACCCAAAGGCGGTCCCGGCATGCGCGAGATGCTGTCGACGACGGCGGCGCTGACTGGGCAGGGTGTCGAGAACATTGCGCTGATCACCGACGGCCGATTCTCGGGTGGCACGCGCGGGCTCTGCGTGGGTCATGTCGGACCCGAAGCGGCGGACGCCGGTCCGATCGGTCTCTTACGCGACGGCGACATGATCGTGATCGACGCCGATGCCGGTTCGATCGATGTCGAACTCTCCGCCGCAGAACTCGCCGAGCGCAGGAAAGCGTGGACGCCCAAAGCTCCGGCGTTCGGTTCGGGCGCGCTGTGGCGCTTTGCGAAAAACGTCGGTCCCGCCCGCAACGGCGCCATCACGACACCTGGTGCGGCAAACGAAGTGCGGTGTTACGCAGACATTTAGCTGAGCAGTTTTGATCATTAGGGACTTCGGGGACGCGCCTATAGAATTGCCTGCGCCGCGCTTTACGCGCGCTTAACAAGGAGGTGTTCGATGGTTGCCCCCGCGCCCGGTACCGTGTCCTTTCTCGAAATCGGTTCCGGCGACGTGGCCGCAACGCAGGCCTTCTTCGGCGCCGTCTTTGGCTGGCCGTGCCACGATAATGCGTGGTTTCAGACTCCGTCGATCAAGGCGGGAACGCACGGCAGCGATCCCGCGCCGCAGATATACGTCTACTTCCACGTTACCGATCTCGATGCGGCCGCGGCCCGCGTGAGGGCAGCCGGCGGCGAAGCGGGTGAAATCAAGGACGAGCCCGGCTTCGGCCGCTTCGTCAATTGCAAGGATCCGGGCGGAATCCGGTTCGGCCTGCACCGGGCCGTCAGTTAGGCTGCTAAAGCCGCTCCAATTCCGCCACGGTCCGTTCGTTGACGATGTTGCCGGTGTTGAGCGTCGTTTTTGGCTCCAGCAGCAGCACCTCGCATTCCTCCGGCGCGACCGGCATGTGTTCGACACCTTTCGGCACGATGATGAACTCGCCGGGATCGAGCCAGACGTCGCGCTCCCGCAATCGCATCTGCATCCGCCCGCGCACGACCAGGAACAACTCGTCCTCGAGGTCGTGATGATGCCAGACGAACTCGCCCTTCAGCTTCACCAGCTTGACGTGGCTGTCGTTGATCTCGCCCACGATCTTGGGGCTCCAGTGATCACCGAAGCGCGCGAACGTCTGGGCGAGATTGACCTTGTTCACTTCAGCCAATGATCGGTTTCTCCTCACCAAAAAAGAGCGGCGAACGCGCCAGATCGATGAACTTGCGCTCGTCTTCCAGAAGCGCGAGGCCGGCAGCCTGACCGGCAGAAGTGCCGCTGGCGGTCCGCATGTCATCAAGGCTGTCCCACCAGAGTTCAGCAACGCCGTCATACATCTCCGGCGCGTTGCGACCGGCACGGATCAGATCGTTGAGCGGCGTGGTCGCGGCATGCATCTGCACGTAACGGCGGATGTGCAGGGTCTCCCGATGGCTCGCGACAAGGGGCGCGTGCGTCTCGAACCAATAGCGCTGAAACGACTCCCGCGTGAGATGGGGCAGGCGGTGGAGGCAGAAGCTTAACTTGATCATGAACGGGTAGCTCACTCGATTTCACAGTAGAAACAATGATCTGCTGCCTCCAATTCGTCCAGAGAGTTAACCGTGGATCGGCCTTGTCTCGACTTGGGACATGGGCTCCGGCAAGCTTCCGGCCGGGAGGAGGTGCCATGGACAAACGCTTCGGGTGGAGCTTTGACACCTGGTTCGGGCAATTCGTAACCGTCGCGGCCACGCTGCTTGCCGCGGTTCTGGTCACTGCCTCGGTTTGCGAATTTCTGGTCGACCGTTACCACTGGAAACTTGCGCATGGGGAGATCGTCCACCCTGCCGCCCAGGCGCAGCTGGGCTTGCCGCCCGCAGTGCCCGTGAGCGACCAGCGCGCCACCAGCGGGGCCCTTCATCTGCCGCCGGGTCCCAGCGATATCGGCGCTGCGGTCGCCCATCCTGCAGAGCATGTCCTCGCATCCTTTGCGCCGCCGCCCAAGATGGCGGCTCGGGGTCCGGCTGTCCTGCAGCCGCCTTTGCAACTGCAGCCCGGCGTGCCGACCGACAGCGCGCGGCCACCCGCGACGATGCTGTGGCTTTCGAGCGCGTATCATCCCGGCAGCCCTGGGCTTGTCGATGTGGTCGCTGCCGGCGATGTGATGATGGGGACCAGTGACGTCGGCCTCAATCCCGCGATCCGCCCTGGCGCGGACGCGGCCGAACTTGTCGGCAGCGATTTGGCGAGCGTCTTCCGTCATGCGGATATCGCCTTCGTCAATCTGGAAGGCCCGCTCTATGACGGACCCGGCTCTTCGGCCAAGAACTGCGCCAGCTGCTTCGCGTTCCACAGCCCCACCTACTACGCAGATGTCCTGCAAAGTCTGGGCATTGATGTCGTCAGCATGGCCAACAATCACTCGGGCGATTACGGCGAAGAAGGACGGGATTCGACGATGGCCGCGCTGCGTTCGCATGGGATCGGCTTCGCCGGGCTCGATCGCGACGGCGCGCGCTTTGCAACCCTCGTGCTTCCGAACGGCAAGAAGGCCGCGGTGGTGGCATTCGCGCCCAATAGCGGCACCTTGAATCTGAACGACATCCCGCGCGCGGAAGCGCTCGTGCGCGAACTCAAGAAGACGCACGATCTGGTTATCGTCTCGTTCCATGGCGGCGGCGAAGGCTGGTCCTTCGTGCATGTCGCCAAAAGCAACGAGTATTTCGACGGCGAGGATCGCGGGGACGTGACCTCGTTCGCCCATGGGGTGATCGATGCCGGTGCCGATCTTGTGATTGGGCAGGGTCCACATGTGCCGCGTGCCGTTGAAATCTATCGCGACCGTTTGATCGCCTACAGTCTGGGAAATTTCTGGACCTATTCGGGCGTAATGACCTATGCGGTATCGGGCCTCGGACCGGTGCTGGAAGCGTGGCTGACGCCGGACGGAAAGCTGGCCGGATTCACGATTCATTCGAGCAGACAAGCCGGCCTCGGCGTGCCACATATGGACCCGATGGATGAAGCCGCTCGCTACATGCTCTATCTCACCAAGACGGATTTCCCCGAAACAAACGCCAGGCTTTCGGGAGCCGGCCATCCTGCTCGTTTGCTGGCAGGCGGCGGCGAAGGTGGAGAAGCGCGTTCGATGACGGGGCCGGGATCGTGATGGTTGTCAGGTGCGTGACCGGCGCGGCGGCCGCAATGATGACGTTGTTCGTGCTCAGCGGCTGCGCCTGGTTCGAAACCCTTCCGACGAATCTGACAACCGCGTCCGGCGACGAATGCCTGGTGCTGACGACCGCGCTGGAAAAAATCGCCGACGATTGGCGAACTGACCCCCGCCATCGTCCGCTCAAAATGGATACCTATGCAATTTCGGCCGACCGCATTGACGGCGACTATCTTTCGAGGCTCACGGGGCTGCTTCCGCCGAAGGGTGCTGCGCCGGTCGATATCGGTGAATGCGGAACGCTGCTCGCGTCCATCTCCAACCGCGTCTATTTTGTTTCACCGGAACATGGCATCCCGGAAGGCGATCGTGGCTCCTGCTGGAGGAGCGATGGCGGGTGGGCGTCGCGCCCGGGCATCGATACCGCTCGCACCCATGCCGCGGTTCTATATGCCAACGATGTCTGCGGTGAAATGTCATGGCTGGTGCGCCTGACGAAAAACGCTCGCGGCATCTGGGTCGCGGATCCACCCGATCCGCTGGAACGCTCGGTAGATTTGCATCCGCAACAGGATTGAGCGGCAGATCGCATGAAGGCGAGCGCCCCGACGCCCGTTTCATGGCGTCGCTTCGGCGGTGCGAATGCGTCATCATCTTGTCGAGAATGTCAGTGCCGCTGCCGGATTCGGAATGACGAAACTGTGGCCGCCAGATGTCGTGAAATTCGGAGAATCTAGGACGCCAGGACCGCCCGAACCTTCTGCCCGGTCTCCAGCCGTTCGGCGCCGCGCACGATCACCCGTTCGCCGGGCGATAGAAGACCGTGGACTTCCACCAGCGTGCCTTCTTCGGAGCCCGTTTCCACGGCCACGCGCTGGGCGACGTTCTTGCCGTCAACCTTGAAGACGTAGGTGTTGTCCTCCCGCAGCACGAGCGCATCCCGCGGTACAGCCAGCACGTCATGCGGCGCGGCGGAGGGCACATAGACCTTCGCTGCATCCCCCACCAGGCCGGCGCCGGTTGGCAGGGTGAGGCGGACTTCAAGCGTGCGGCTCGCAATATCGCCGACAGGCACAATGGCGCGGACGGTGGCAATCGCCGGTCGGTTCTCGATATCCACAGTGACGGCAAGCCCTTCGGAGAGATAATGCGCTGTGTCGATCGGCGTCTGCACGCTGATCTCCATCGATGCGATGTCGACCAGCCGCACGATGTCTTTGCCAGCCGTCGCATACTCGCCGGGATTGATCAGGCGCTGCACCACGCGGCCGGGAAAGGGTGCGCGAATGTCGCTGTGATCGAACTGATACTGGCTTTTGTTCATGGCGGCACGCGCCTGGGCGAGTGCCGCGACGTCCATGTCCCGGGTCGAAATGGCCTGGTCGCGGGTGCTGGTGGCGATCGCATTCTGTTTGAACAGGTTCTGCAGCCGGACGGCCTGGGCGCGGTCGAATTTCACCTGGGCGACCAGTCGCGCGACATTGGCTTTGTCCGACGCGAGCTGCATTCCGGCCACGTTGCTGTCGATCTTTGCCACGATGTCGTTCTGCGCCACGACAGTTCCGACATTCGCCACCCACGCCACGCGGCCTTCGACTTCGGACGCCAGGTGCGAGTCGTTGAGCGAAACGACCGTCCCGGGCAGCGCCATCTTCGGCGCCATCTTGACGACTTTGGCGGGCACGACGCTGACGGAGAGCGGCGCGCCTGGGGCTTGCTGCGCGGACGCAGCCGGCGCCAGCGCCAGCGCCGCGCCGATCGCGGCGGCGAGCCATCCTGAACGCAATCGAGTAGCTGGACTCTCCGTCATGCCGCAATTCTTTCCGGACTAGGTGGCGCCTGCCGAAGCGCCCGCGCTTTCTCGCCAAGCCTTAGCATGGCCGGGATTAAAACAAGCGTGAAGACGTGACTGACCAGGATTCCGCCCACGATCACAGCGCCCAGGCCGCGATAAATCTCAGTGCCCGGTCCTGGAACCAGGACAAGCGGAAGCATCCCGAACACGGCCGTAAGCGTGCTCGAAAAGATCGGACGAAGCCGTGTTTCGAGGCTGGATCGGACCGCGTCCACCCGGCTCATGCCTTCTGCTTCAGCCTGGCGCGTGCGCGCGACAAGCAGGATCGTGTTGTTGACGACCAAGCCCAGCACGATGATAAAGCCGATCATGGTCAAAAGATCGAGCGGCTGGAACACGAATAGTCCGAGAATGCGTAGTGCAATCACGCCGCCGACCGTGCCGAGCGGAAGCGCAATCGTCGCGATGAATGAATCCCAAACCGACTTGAACAGCGCCGCCATGATCAGGAACAGCAGCAGTACCGCCAGTCCGAAATTCTTTCCCATGCTCCACAGCGCATTGTCGAGATGGTTGGCGGCGGCGCCGTAGTTCACCGTTCCATCGGACGGCAGGAGCTTGCGAATTTGGGGCTCAACGTCGGTTTTGATCTTTCGCATGGCGTCCTGGAGCGCCATGCCCCGGGGCGGCTGGAAGTTGATCGCAAACGTCCGGCGGCGTGCGAGTCGATAGATGCCGCTGGCGGCAAGTGTGCGCTGGACATTGACCAGATGCCCGAACGGAATCGTGGTGTTGTTCGGCGTCGCAACCGGCGCATCATTCAGCGCTTCGGGCGAATCGAGCGGTTGCGATTTCAGAATCAGGAAAAGCTGCCGTTCGCCGTCATAGCGTTGTCCGACATAAAGACCCTCGCCGAAGGCCTGAACGAGATTGCCGACGTCGCCGCGCGTCCAACCGGCCTCGGCGATGGCGCGGTCGTCCGGCGTCATCTTGAGCTGCGGCTGATCGATATCGAGCGAAGGGTTGGAGTTGATGACCGCCTCCGGGAATTCCTGCGTCAGAAGCGTCATTCCCTTCTTGGCCGCCATGCGCGCCGCGACCTGATCATTGGACTGGATGTTGATCGAGATGCCGCCGCCCTCGTCAAACCCGCCGAACAGACTTCCCATCTGCGCGAATGCCTGGGTGTCCGGCAGATCCTTGATCACTTCGGTGCGCACGATCTTTTCAAGGGTCGGAAAATCATTGTCGTTGGGAACCCGAACGCCGATGCCCATGGCGCCGGGACCGTAGGTTTGAATGTAGTAGTTGAGGAGTTTCGGTTGCTTCGCGCCCGACATATAGGGCGCCAGCCGCGCGATCATCGGTTTCGCGATCTCCTTGTCCGCGAAATCGACCGTGGCGCCGGATGGGTACTGGATGAAGCCGTCGATCGCCGCGCGCTTCACCTGCGGCAGATATTGCAGGCTGGGAAGGAACAGCCACGTGCCCAGTAGCGAACCGGCGATCAGGCCGCCGATCCAGAGCTGGCGCTTCCTGGGGGTATCGGTGAGATTCATCACGACATCCGTGATCCGCCGCCATGTGCCGGCGAGATCGGCAACCTTCGGTCGCGTCTTCAGGAAGAGCACTGACGCGACAGGTACGACTGTGATCGCCACGATCAACGAGACAAATACAGCGAAGGCAATGGTGAGCGAAAGGTCCGCGAAAAGCTGACCCTCCACGTCCTTGAGGAAGATCACGGGAACGAAGATCGCGACATTGGTCGCGGTCGAGGCCAGCAACGCCCCCCACACCTGATCCGTTCCGGTCAGCGCCGCTTCGCCGGCAGGCATGCCGCGCTCACGCAATCGCAGGATGTTTTCGAATGCGACGATTGCGGCATCGAGCACCATCCCTGTCGCGAAGGCGAGTCCGGCCAGCGACACCACATTGAGCGTGCGTCCGGCTGCGTCCAGCAACAGAATCACCGCAAACAGGCAGATCGGAATTGCCGATGCGATGATCAACGTGCCGCGCCATTCGCGCATGAAGAACCACAACACGCCCACTGCAAGCAGAATGCCCACGATCAGGTCCGACGTGACCATTCCCACGGCCTGATAGATGAAATGGGAGGGATCGAAGGAATAGGCGAGCACGACACCCTGTTCCTTCGCGGGGCCATCGTTGATCTTCTGAAGTTCTGCCTTCACCGCATTGACGGTCGCGAGCACGTTCGCATCCTGGGCCCGGAAAACATTGATGCCGAGAGCAGGGTTGCCGTCCTGGTAGTCGAATGCTTGTCGCTTGCCGCGGCCCACCCTGACGTCGGCAATGTCGCCCAGGCGAACGGGGTTTCCGTTGCGCCATTCGAGGATCATTCCCTTGAGGTCATCCACCGAAAAGCGGCCGCGGAACGACAGTTCGTATTGCCGCCGCCCGACGTCGATCGTGCCGCCGGAAATATCGTCGGAATTGCTGATCTGGCTGGCGACTTTCGGAATCTGGATGCCGAGCTGGGCCGCTCGCATCGGATCGAAGATAATTTGCAATTCCTCATTGGCGCTGATGCCATTGACCTGTGCGCTGCCGACACCGGGAACGGATTCGAGACGCGGGACCACGACGTTCTTGAGAAACTGCTCGTAGCTGTTCACATCACGGGGATTGCCCGGGAGTTTCTGCATAAAGACGAACAAAAGCGTCGCGTTCGAATCCTGGGTGCTCGCAAGCTGCACGATGGGTTTTTGCGCATCGGCGGGCAGGGGCGGAAGACGGTTGAGGCGACCGACCACGTCGATCAGCGTGTTCTTCATGTCGGTGCCGAGCGCGAATGTCAGCGCGATATAGCCGCCGCCCGTATTGGCGTAGCCGTCCATTTCCTGGAGGCCCTGAATCCCCTGCAATACGTCTTCTTCGGGCTCGACGAGTTGGGCTTCGACTTCGCGCGGCGTTTCCGAGCGCCAATCGGTCTCGATACCAAGTTGCGGACGGTCGATGTCGGGAAACAGCTGAATAGGAAGCGAGTTCAGCGCAAAGACGCCGAATAGAATCGTAACGGCCACGCCGACTGCAACCGCGGCCGGGCTTTTTAAGCCCGCCTGCGTGAGCGCACGCATCGTTCCCTCCTCAGATTCGCTCCAGAGTCGCATTCAATGCGACTTTCATGAAACATAGTGTCACATCGCTGTGAGGCGATATGCGGATTTGGCTTGGGTCGCCCGTCATTCCAGAGGGGGCTTCAACTAGTCCCAACATGACGATTTTGTTAGATTTTCTTGTGCTTCGCCCCAAACTCGGAATGGCGGTCTCGCGTGTTTTGCACTGCGCCATGCGCGCCTTCCGCAGCCATGCTAGAAAGGCGGACAGCCATCAGGGGTGCAGGATGACTATTCGGCTCAAAGTTAACGGTACGGCGCACGAGGTGGACGTCGAGGGAGACGCTCCATTGCTATGGGTCATCAGGGACGAGCTGGGTCTCACCGGCACCAAGTTCGGCTGCGGCATCGCCCAATGCGGGGCCTGCACGGTCCATGTGAACGGCGAAGCGATTCGCAGTTGCGTTACGGCCGTCAGTACGGTTGCGGGGGCTGATATCGTCACCATCGAAGGCCTCAGCGCCAATGGACTCACGCCCGTGCAGCAGGCCTGGATCGACCATCAGGTCCCGCAATGCGGCTATTGCCAGTCGGGCATGATCATGGCGGTGAGCGCGCTGTTGGCGAAGAATCCCGCTCCGAGCGATGCCGAACTTGCATCGTCCATCACCAACATCTGCCGCTGCGGCACCTACCCCCGCATCCGCGCCGCCGTGCATTCGCTTGCACCGGCCAAAGCGTAGGGGAGGCCATCATGCCATCACGTCGAATGATTGTGTTGGGCGGACTCGGTACTGCCGGAGCGTTCGTTGTGGGCTACGCGCTCTGGCCAAGCCACCGGCTCGAGCGCGCCGACAAGCTCGCAGCCAAGCCGGGCGAGCGTTTCGTCGCCAACTGGATCAAAATCGCCTCGGACGGCAGCGTCACGGTCGTCGTTCCCCATTGCGATATGGGCACCGGCATCTACACGGCGCTGCCGCAGATGGCGGCGGAGGAACTCGATGCGGATTGGAGCACGGTCCATGTCGAAGCCGCGCCGCCGGATTCGCTGTTCGCCAACGGCGCGCTGGCGGAAGGTTTCATCCTCGCCAGCCGACACATGACGGGCGATCAGATTCCTGCGTTTTTGCGCGGGACGGTGGCGAACACGTTTCGAACGGTCGCCGGATTCATGAATTTACAGGTGACAGGCGGTTCGTCCGCCGTGCGCGCCACCGGGGTTTACGGGATGCGCGTGGCCGGAGCGGCCGCGCGCGAGATGCTGGTCAAGGCGGCCGCTTCGCGCTGGGGGGTCTCGACGGACGCGTGCACGACAAAATCGAATCGCGTGCTTCACGTGGCGAGCGGCAAGAGTCTCGGTTATGGCGAATTGGCGGCGGACGCGGCGACCTACACGCCGTCATCGACGCCGGCGTTGAAACCCAAAAGTGCGTACACGCTTGTGGGCAAGCCGATCCCGCGGGTGGACATCCCGAAGAAGGTCAACGGCACGACGAATTACGGCCTCGATGTGCAAGTGCCGGGCATGTCCTATGCCGCGATCAAGATTTCGCCTGTCTTCGGCGGGAAGCTGAAAGCCGTTTCGGTGGGCGACGTCTCGAAGATGCGCGGCGTGCAGAAGATCGTGCAGTTGGACGACGCGGTCGTGGTGGTGGCGGACCGTTATTGGCGCGCGCGCGATGCCGTCGCCGCGCTTAATCCTGTATTCGATAATGGCGCGAGTGGCAGCGTCACCTCGGCGTCGATCACCGGCCGCCGGGTGGCGGCACTGAAAAGCGCCGATCTCAAATCGGATCTCAAGATCGGCTCGGGCGGGGATGCGCTGTCCGGCGGACGCGTCGTTGAGGCGACGTATCAGGTGCCGTATCTCGCGCACGCCACCATGGAGCCGATGAACGCGACGGCCCTGTTCAAGGATGGCAGGCTGGAAGTGTGGTCGGGCACGCAGGACGGGCTGGGCGCGCGTGCGCAATGCGCCAAGACTGCCAAGCTGGACATGGAGCAGGTCACCTATCATCTGCTGCCGATGGGTGGCGGGTTCGGACGCAGGCTGCCGGGCTTCTTCAACTTCCTCGATTACGCGGTGAAGACGGCGATGACGATGCCGGGCGTACCGATAAAGCTGATCTTCTCGCGCGAAGAAGACATGCAACACGATTTCTACCGGCCGAATGTGATGAGCCGTTTCCGTGCCGCGCTCGACGCCAAGGGCTTGCCTGTCGCCTGGACGAATGACTACACGACCGATGGCGGCGCGGATACGGAAGCGCACATCGATTACGGCATCCCCAATCAGGAAATCCGCTACGTCAAGGTGGAGACACACGTGCCCACGGGACCGTGGCGCAGCGTGGAAGCATCCTGGCACGGCTTCTTCATCGAATCGTTCATCGATGAGTTGGCGCACCATGCCAATATGGATCCCGTCGCCTATCGGCTGCAGCTTCTCGCCGATAAGCCGCGCCACGCCGAGGTCGTGCGGCAGGTGGCGGCCAAGGCAGGCTGGGGCACGCCTCTGCCGAAAGGCAGATCGCGCGGCATCGCGATGGTCGAAAGCTTCGAGACCATTGTCGCTCATGTGGTTGAGATCGAGATCTCGCCGGACGGCGCGCTCAAGGTCGATCGCGTGGTGTCGGCCGTTGATTGCGGCATGGCGGTCAATCCCGACGGGCTCAGGGCGCAGATCGAAAGCGGCATCATCTATGGACTGACGGCCGCGCTGAACGGCGAGATCACGATCGACAAGGGAGCCGTCGTACAACAGAGCTTCCCGGATTATGAGATGGTGCGGCTCGCGGATTGTCCCGCGATCGAAGTGCACATCGTGGAAAGCGGCGCCGCGCTCGGCGGAGCCGGCGAGCCGGGCACGCCGCCCATCGCGCCGGCTGTGACCAACGCGATTTTTGCAGCGACCGGCATCCGCGTTCGCGAACTGCCGCTCAAGAATCAATCGTTGGCGTCGTCGCGCCCGCAATCAGCAACGCTATAGGCAAGCGCAGACGGCATAGGGTTTCGTGCGTTGGGGGGATTTCATGCGTTGGATTTGGCAGGGATTGCTGCTGTTCTTCTTGCTGGTCGTCGCGGCGGGCATCTGGGGTTATTGGGAGATTATCGGCAGGCCGTTCAGCTTCAATGCGATGCTGAATTGGCAATTGCTCGCCCGTACGGTCGATCATCCGGAAGAATTGACGTCGGTGGGTGTGATCGACGGCAGCTGGCTCGATTTTCATAGCGGAAAGCTTGATCCTTATTCGCTCGATTTTCAGCGGAAGGAATACGCCGCCACGCAAAGTGACGAAGCCGAGATCAGGAGCTGGGACAAGTCGTCTCTTTCGCCGCAGGAGCAGCTTTCCTACGACATCGTATTGTGGGCCGACGACCGGCAATTGGACAACAGGAAATATCCCTGGCTCGCGGCGGACGGGCAGGCCTACCCCGTGAACCAGGCATTCGGCATTCAGAAGAACCTGCCGAATTTTCTCTTGTCGCAGCACCAGATCACGAACGCCAAGCTGGCGCGAAATTACGTCGAGCGGCTCAAAGCGATTGCGGCGGTGCTGGATTATGTCGATGCCGATGTCGCGCGTCAGGCCAAGCTGGGGGCTGTGCCTCCCGACTTCGTTGTCGATGACGATATCGACCAGATGCGGGCGTTGATAGCGACCAGGCCGGAAGACAATGTCCTGGTGACGAACCTGGCGGCGAAGTCGGAGCATCTGTCGGATCTCCGAGCGGCTGCGCGCACCCGCCTGATCGCTGCTGCGACCGCGGCCGTGCGGGACGGGGTGTATCCCGCCTATCGCCGGCTGATCGCGCGCATGCAGGAGTTGCGCAAAATTGCGACGCATGATGCCGGAATCTGGCATGTGAAGGGTGGGGATGCGTACTACGCCGATCAGCTCAAATTCCTCACCTCCACGGACATGACGCCTGCGGAGATCCACCAATACGGTCTCGGCGAGGTCACGCGCATCACGGCACAGATGGACGCGATCCTGAAATCCATCGGCATGCCGGACGGCACGGTCGGCGCGCGCATGGACGCCCTCGCCAAGGATTCGCGTTTCGCGTTTCAGAACAACGACGCCGGTCGCGCCGAAATGCTCGCCGGCTACAACCGGCTGCTTGGTCATGTGAAGACCCTGTTGCCGCAATACTTCTCCTTCATCCCCAAACAGCCGCTCGAGGTGCGCCGCGTGCCGCCTTTTGCGGAGAAGGGTTCTGCAGGCGCCTACTACGAGCCTCCTTCGCTTGAAGGAGGGCGCCCCGGCGTGTTCTTCGCGAATTTGCGCAATGTGGGCGAAACGCCGCGCTGGGCCATGCCGACGCTCGCGTACCATGAGGGCATTCCGGGTCACCATCTTCAGATATCGACCGCGATGTCGATTCCGGATTTACCCTATGCGCGCCGCTTCAATTTTCTGCCGGCATTCGGCGAGGGGTGGGCGCTCTACGCCGAGCACCTGGCGAGCGACATGGGCCTTTATAAAAACGACCCTTATGGCGATCTGGGCCGCCTGCAGGCGGAGCTGTTCCGGGCCGTGCGTCTTGTCGTCGATACGGGGATGCACTCGCAGCACTGGTCGCGCGAGCAGGCGATCGACTACATGCAATCCACGACCGGCATGGCGCAGACCGATGTGACGGCTGAGGTCGAGCGTTATGTCGTCTGGCCCGGCCAGGCTTGCGCTTACAAAATCGGCATGAAGATGATCCTGGGGCTGCGTGAACAGGCGAAGGCGGAGCTGGGGCCGAAGTTCAATCTCAAGGAATATCACACACTGGTCCTTGAGAACGGCGCGATGCCGTTATGGCTGTTACAGAAGAACGTCGATGCCTGGATCGCGCAGAAGGAGGGACTCACCCCGCATTGAATGGTTACCATCGCCTGCGGAAGCTTCGATTGAAGATGAATCATCGCGGCTAAGTCTTTGGAATTTCACAATATCCGAGCATGGGCACTGCCTTGCCCGGTCCGGGCTATCGCCCTATGATTGGGCTCGGCGGGCGGATCGCCTAGCGGGGGTCGGGGGACAACATGAAACATGCGGCTTTCGGAGCCATGCTGATTTTCGGCATGACGGTTCTATGTGGCGCAGCGCAGGCCGGCGACAAGGCGCGCCCCTCCGATGACGAGGTCGCTTACTTCCAGACCAAGAACATTTTCCATTCCGGACTGGTCGGCACACACACGATCGCGCTGACCTTCGACGACGGCCCGAACTACAATACTCCCGGTGTGCTCGACGCACTCAAGGAGCAGGACGTGAAGGGCACGTTCTTCATCGTCGGCCGCATGGCGCGGACCTATCCCGACATTCTCGCCCGCATCGCGGCCGAGGGGCATCTTCTGGCCAACCATAGCGGCACGCATCCGCTTCTGGGCAGGCACTACGTGAATCATCCCGAGATGCTGCTGGACCAAATCCGCCAGGTGGACGTTTTGATCACGCCGCTGATGGCGCCGGGCTCGAAATTCTACTTCCGCGCGCCTTACGGCTCTTGGCGAACCGCGCATGCCGCGGTCCTGAATGCGGATCCCGTGCTGAAGAAATATGTGGGGCCGATCTATTGGGATGCAGGCGGCGACATCACCAAGGATTCCGACGGTTATATCCTCAGTTCGGCCGATTGGGATTGCTGGCATCGCCATTGGGACGCAGAAACCTGCGCCAAAGGCTATCTGAGAGAAATTCGCCGCAAGGACGGCGGGGTCGTGCTGATGCATTGCATCCACAACCAATCCGCTGCGCTCGTGGAGGCCGTCGTGCCGGCTCTGGTCGAAGAGGGATACACCTTCGTCCGCTTGGATCAGGTGCCGGAATACAAGCAATACGAGACACCGCCCAGCGAGCCGGTCGTTGCCAGCGCCGGCGGCGGCGGTTCCGGAGTGGTCGCGCGCTAGGGACACGGTGTTCTTCCCCTGCACGTGGGGGAAGAATGCGAGTTGCCTCGGTCTACCGTCCCGCCGACAATGTGGACGTGTAGACATTTCCCTTGGGGTCCGTGTCGGTCCAAGTGTCGCCGACGGCGTGTGTGCCCTTGATTGGCCGGCAGCCGCTAGCTTGTTCGCCGGGCTTTGGCGCAGGATCGGTCACGGTGAAGCAGGCCGTCTGCGCGTCCTTCCAAACGAACGTTCCCTTCATGACTGTGCCGTCGGCAGCATGACGTTCCCAAGTGCCGTCCGCATTGACGTAAGTCACGATCTTCGTGTTGTCCGGCGCTGTGGTCGTGAGCGTATTGCCATAGGCTGAGGCGAATGGGTCGGCGGTGGCTGCTGTGGTCAGCAACGCGACGGCTGCCGCGGCGAGAAACAGGGTCTTCATCATTCTAATTCCCCAGAAGTGACCGACGGGAGAAACGCCCCGCCCAGGATATATGGAATGCGCTTCGCAGAGTGCAACCTATCCCGGTCGCCGGCTAGGACAAAGCCATCTGTGCGAGTTTTTCGAGATGTTCTCCGCCAAGTCGATAGATCAGCCATTCGCTCGCGCGCCGCGCCCCCAGGCTTTCGTAGAAATCGATGGAGGGCTTGTTCCAATCGAGGACTTCCCATTCGAGTTGCGATGCGCCCTCCGATACTGCGCGTCGGGCAAGGTGCGCGAGCAGGGCTTTGCCCAGGCCCTTGCCGCGCTGGGACGGTTTCACGAAAAGGTCTGCGAGATAGATCTTCCGCGCGGTCGCAAAGGTCGCGTAGCTGTAGAACCAGTTGGCGATCCCGACCGGTTCGCCGGACGCAAACGCCAATTCGCAGTGGCAACGCGGTGAGGGGCCAAAGAAATCCCGTTCGATCGTGGCAAGCGTGATGTGGAAGATAGGCATCAGCTTTTCATATTCCGCGAGCTCGGTCAGAAGCGCGAGCATAGTCTGCTTGTCGCCGGGAACTGCCGCTCGTATCGATGTCGCCACGCCTGATCCCCTGTTTTAGATCGGTTGCGACCCTCCGATGGACGGTCCGAGAGATCAAGCCTGTACGCTCGCGCGTGGCGCCGTTTCGCCTTACACTCGCGGAGTTTTGGCAAGGGGACTATTCAGATGCTACGCTTGGCCGGCGTTTTGTTGCTGTTGATGGCGCTGGCCCAGCCTGCCGCCGCGCAGCCGCAATGGCTGGTCTTGCCGCCGACACCGACCTTGCCGGCGTCGCAACATAGCGGTTTGGCACCCGTCAACGGCATCAAAATATGGTACGCCGAATTCGGCCGAGGCGAACCCGTGATCCTGCTGCATGGGGGACTGGCAAATTCCAACTATTGGGGCGAACAGGTTCCCGTCCTCGCCGCGCACTGCCACGTCATCGTGATGGACAGCCGCGGCCATGGCCGGTCGACGCGGGATGCGCAGCCCTTCGGGTACGATCTGATGGCGTCCGATGTGCTCGGCCTGATGGATTTTCTCAAAATTCGCAAAGCCGCGATCATCGGCTGGAGCGACGGCGCGATCCTCGGGCTCGATATCGCGATCCATCATCCCGAGCGGCTGACGAAGCTGTTCGCGTTTGCGGCCAATTCCGATCCCAGCGGCGTTTCGGACATCGTGAACAGCACAGTATTCCATGCCTACATTGCCCGCGCGGCGAAAGAATACGAAGCTCTCTCGCCGACGCCGCGCGAATACCCCGCTTTCGTTGCCCAGATCGAGAAGATGTGGGCGACCCAGCCTCATTTTACGGCTGCGCAACTGGCGGGCATATCCGTGCCGGTCTGGATCGTCGATGCCGACCATGACGAAGCGATCAAACGTGAGAACACGGAGTTCATGGCGGCGCATATTCCAAACGCCGGCCTGTTGTTGCAGCCGGAGGTCAGCCATTTCTCGTTTATCCAGGACCCGCAGCAGTTCAACTCGGATGTGCTGCATTTCCTGGAACATGTGAAGGAACGATAGGCTAAATCCCCGCCCACCAAGTGTAGCCGTTGTCTTCCCAATAGCCGCCATTGCCACCATTGATGTGGTCGAAGCTTTCGACCAGTTCGAGGCGCTGGACATATTTCGCATGCTTGTAGCCGAGCTGGCGTTCGCAGCGCAGGCGCACCGGCGCGCCATGGGGGACGGTGAGCGGCGCGCCGTTCATGTCGTAGGCGAGCAGGGTCTGCGGGTGGCACGCTTCGATCAGATCGAGGCTTTCGTAATAGAATTGCGGGTCGGACGGATCGCTCGACATAGGGTCTGCGCAATAGAACACGACATAGCGCGCATTGGTGCGAGGTACGGCCAGCGCAAGGATGTTCTTGAGCGGCGCTCCCGTCCATTCGCCGATGCAGCTCCAGCCTTCAACGCAATCGTGACGCGTGATCTGGGTGCGCGACGGCATTGCGCGCAACTCCGCCACGGACAATTTCAACGGATGCTCGACCAGGCCGCCCACCGATATCTGCCAGTCGCGAAAATTGTTCGCGACGGCGGTGTTGTAAGTGTCCGTGCCGGGATTGAGCGTGCCGTTTGCCTTGAAGAACGACGAGATGTCGGCCTTGGTGAATTCCGGTGCAAGCGTTTTCGGGCCCGCGAAAAGGCGCTGAACCCGCTTGGTCAAGCCTTCCGCGCTGTCGAGAACCTTGGGAAACCACGCCGTTTCCGACGGTCCTTTGCAGGCGCTGAGCACGAGCGCGCCGGCTCCGGCCGCCGCGCGCGTGAGGAAGTTGCGGCGATCATGCGCCATGGTTCTTCTCCGCGGGGTCGATGGCATAACGGCCCGTGATCATCGAG
>JBEKLK010000014.1:0-20146 GCA_050010235.1 Rhizomicrobium sp. | reverse complement strand
CCGGCATGCCGCCGGATACCGCTGTGGAACAGCCAGCGCTTCCAGCGGTTTCCTTCGTGATCCTGAGGAGACGCCCCATGGCCCAAGCCGCACGACGCAAAAAGACCGCCCCAAAAAGAGCCGCGCCCAGAACGCGAAGCAAAGGCCGCCATCGCGCCGCCGCCAATGACGACGCACCCGAGACCGGCGAAAAAGCCACTCTTGGCCGCCGGCCCTTATGGGAAGGCCATTTGCGGCTGTCTTTGGTGAGCTGCCCCATCGCGCTCTACCCCGCGACGACGCACACCAATGATATCGCCTTTCATCTGTTGAATCCGAAGACCAACAACCGCATCCGCATGATTCCGACGGATCCTGATGAGGGCCCCGTGGAACGCGCGACTCTCGTGAAGGGCTACGAGTTCGAGAAGAACCGCTACGTGGTGTTGACGCCGGAAGAACTCGACGCCGTCAAGCTCGAAACGACGCACACGCTGGATATCGAGCGCTTTGTCGACGAGACCTCGATCGATCGCCTGTTCTGGAACGATCCCTTTTATCTTCTGCCTTCGGAACCTTCCGGCGTGCAGGCCTATACGGTCATCCACGACGCGATGGCGGGCGCGGGGCGCATTGCGCTGGGCCGCGTGGTCATGCACACGCGCGAGCGTCTGATGGCTGTCGAACCGCGCGGTCGGGGCCTCGTCGCATACACCTTGCGAATGCGCAACGAAGTGATCGATGCGGACACGGTATTTCGCGACATCCCCCGGGAGAAACCCGACCGGCGCATGATCGAGATCGCGGAGAAGATCATCGAGCAGCAGGAGGGCCCATTCGCGCCGGACGCGTTCAAGGACCGTTACGAAACGGCCCTGCGCAAGCTGATTCGACGCAAGGAGCGCGGTGAAAAGATCGTGGCCGCCGAACCGCCGGAAGAAAGCAACGTCATCGACCTGATGGATGCCCTGAAGCGCAGCCTCAAAGGCAAATCGTCGGCAGGCCACAATCCTGCACGGCGGCGAAGCGCGCGCTAAATCTTGTCGAGCTTCTTGCGCGCAGCCGCAAGCGAACCGGCCGACTTATGCAGATCGCGCCACGGATCGGCGCGTTTCAACAGTGCTCCCGCCGTTCGCAGCGTGAACGCCAGCGGATCGAGGCCGGTGCGAAGTTGCGGCCAGGTCAAAGGCGTTGCGATCGGCGCATGCGGCCGCGCGCGCGGCGACCAGGGCGCCACCGCCGTCGAGGTGCGATCGTTGCGCAGATAATCGAGAAAGATTTTACCCCCGCGCACCTTCTTCGCCATCGTCGTCGTGAAGAGGCGTGGGCTGTCGGATTCCATCGCGCGGCAGAGACGGTGCGCGAAGTCCTTGACGTCCGGCCACGCGAGGGAAACGCGCGCGCTTCCCTTGACCGCTGCGGTCACGTGCAACCCCTTGCCGCCCGTTGTTTTCACGAACGGTTCCAATCCGCACGCGAGGAGCCGCGCGCGCAACTCCTTCGCGGCGGCGATCACGCGGTCGAACGCAACGTCCGGCGCGGGATCGAGATCGAAGATCACGCGCTCGGGTACGTCGGGCTCGTTCTTCTTACATCCCCAGGGATGCAGCTCGAGCACGGCGGCCTGCGCCAGACTCACCAATCCCGTCACGTCGTCGATCGCCAGATAGGGCTCGGGCTCGCCGGAAACCTTCATCGGTCGCGATCTGATCGCCTGCTTGTTGGCGTGGCGCTGAAAGAATTTCTGTCCCTCGATCCCATCGGGCGCGCGCACCAGCGAAACGGGCCGTCCCGCAATGTGAAGCAGGATGCGTTCGGCAAACGCCTGATAATGCCGTGCGAGGTCGAGCTTGGTGAAGGCGCCGTCGGGTTTGGCCGCCGGCCACAACACTTTGTCGGGGTGGCTGACGGCAATTCCGGCAATCGTGGGGTGTCCTGCATCGGTCTTGGCAATCTTCGGCATCTGCGCCTTCCTCGTTTCGTGTTTTGCCGCAGGTTGAGCTTCCGGCACCACGCTCCGCGCGCTCTTGTCCTCGCGCAACCCTTTGAAGCTGGCCTGTCGCAACAGGCCGGCGGAGGTGATAGTGCCGAATTCCACTTCCGCCACCAGCCTGGGTTCTACCCAATTCACATCCCGCGTACGGACGGGAACGTTGGCTCCAGTGAAAAGCGATGTCTCGCGCCTCAGCGGCGTCAGCTTCGCCAGCGTTTCCTTCGACAACGCGCCGTTGAAGCCCGTCCCCACGCGACCGAGATAAACCAATTTGCCGTCACGATAGACGCCCACCAGAAGCGAGCGAAGCTTGACGTCCGTTCCCCACCAGCCGCCAATGACGACTTCCTGTCCGCCGCGGCACTTTGCTTTGGTCCATGAATCGCTGCGGCCCGAATGGTAGGGCGCATCGAGCCTCTTCGACACGATACCTTCGAGTTTCATGCGACACGCCGCATTCAGCACGGCCTGTCCCGCGGAGCCAAAATGCGAAACAAATCGCACGCGACGATCGTTCGGCAAGTGACGCGTCAGAAGCGCCTGCAAAACCTCCTTTCGCTGCCGCAAGGGTTCCTGGCGAAGGTCCATCCCGCCTGCGTGAAGCACGTCGAAGACGAAATAGACGAGATGTGCAGTCCTCTTTTCCGAAAGCGCTTGCTGGAGCGCCGCGAAATCGGCGATGCCGTTGCGATCGAGCGCCGCGATCTCGCCGTCGATCAGGCAATCCGGAAGATTGCAGCATTCCGCAGCAATTTCGGGGAATCGATCGGTCCAATCGAGATTGCGCCGCGTCAACAAACGGGCAACGCCGCCGGACACGCGCGCCTGGATGCGATAACCGTCGAATTTGACCTCATGCACCCAACCCGCGGCGTCTGGCGGCGCGGCCACGATGCGGCAGAGCTGCGGCTCGACGAATGCCGGAATAGGGCGAATTAACGCGCGCGGGGCTTTCGTTTGCTGTTTTTTTTTGAGGCAGGAGCTTTCAATGCCTTCGTCGCAGGGTTGCTGTGCCAGACGTTGGACTTCTTGTCCCCGGCGATTTCGTCGAGTGTCAGGCCGCTCTTCACCGACGTGTCCGCCGCGAGCAGCGCATCGGGCCGGTGCGGTCTGGCGGCGGCGTCTTTCTCTTTGATCAGCAGCCAGTTGTGCCGGACGTTCCTCCGGCCGTTCGAGGGTTTGTCCTTCATGCGGACAAGCGCCCAGCCGCCTTGCATGCGTTCGCCGTCCAGTTCGAACTTGATGTGGCCTTCTGCCAGCGCGCGTTCGGGTGAACCGTCGCCTTGCTGTCGCCAGCGGCCGCGATCCCACAGCTGCACCGTCCCTCCCCCATACTGACCTTCGGGAATGGTGCCTTCGAACGTTCCGTATGCGATGGGATGGTCTTCGACTTCCACGGCCAATCGTTTCACGGCGGGGTCGAGCGACGGCACTTTCGTGACGGCCCAGGATTTATAAACCCCGTCGAGCTCAAGCCGGAGATCGTAGTGCAACCGTGTCGCATCGTGGCGCTGGACGATGAAGCGGCGCGCCTTGCCATTGCCGCCGGCGATGCGGCCGCGCGGTTCGCGCGTCTTCGCAAAATCGCGTTTCGTATTGTAGTCCGATAGCCGGGCCATTCGATCCTGATCCGCCGACGATCCGAGGGATTTCACCGGTATTGTAGCGTCAATGGCGGGGCGTTGCGAGAGACACCCAGCTCGGCGCGATCATCCACACGTCGCGCGTTCCTTCCCGACAAACTTCAACCGAACACGCACGCAGCGGCGACTGCCGAAACGACACTGATGCCCAGCACCACATCGTATGCGATGGGGCGAAAAGGCTTGATGCGATCTTCCCATTCCAGATGTTCGATGCCGGCTTCCCGCTGGTTCCGCGCAAAGCGCAGATCGTTGGGATCCAGATACTGGCCGCAAATGGCGACAATAGGGGTATTCATGAGCGTCATCCCGTAAGTTAAGCGCCGCCCCCTCTTTCCTGCGGCGATCGTCCATTTTCGTTCGATGGCCCGCATGACTTGTTAAGCGGCGAGACCGCCGTTGGTTCCCTTAAGGAGGCACGGCCAAAATGACGCAAAGGCCCGACGCGCTTGAACGTCGGGCCTTTTTAACGATCGGCATTAGAATGCCGTAATCACCGTGCAATCAACGCGGCAGCGAACGGCGTTCAGTTGAACATGCCGTAATCGGCCTGGATGACTTCGCCGTTGTCGCTGCGGACGAGGAAGACATCGGCTCCGACTCGCACCCACACCGTGCCTTCCGGCGGCGACGCGAGATCATAGCTGCCGTAATTCGAGACATAATAGTTGCTCGCCAGAAGGTCGGGCGTCAGACGGTCGCCCACGCCGATATGGTGCGGCCGGTAGTCCGCGGGCGGCGCCCATGCGCCGGCGTCGTAATGCCGGGTCGATGTCACGGTCTTGCGATACTGCGTGTAGTTCCCGTCCGCATCCTGGGATTTGGTGACCGTCGTCTGCGTCGTCGAATCCGGCGTATGTGTGACGGTGGTCGTTGTCTGGTCGGTTTGCGAGAACGCGGCGCCCGTGCCCGTCAACACGGCAATTGCCGCAGCGCTTATCAAAAGATATTTCATCGTCGCTTGCTCCTTGTAGCGAGGATGAAACGTGCGGCCGGCGCGCGCAGTTCCCCGTGCCGTGGCGGCAAGTTCCAGCGTTGCCATCGCCACAAAGAGAATTTGTGCAAACGGAAAGCGGTTCGAATGCCGCGAAACGCCTTCACTATTCTCCCGAGCGGGCCGCCTCGAACAGAAACCAGGTGCGTCGCTCGGTTTCGTCGATCCACACTTCGATCAGGCTTGCCGTGGCGACATCGCCATGCTCGTCGCACAGATCATGGACTTCGCGCATGCTCGCGGTCAGCTGCTTGTTGTCCTCGCGCAACTCGGCCAGCATGTCACGAGGCGTCACATAGTCCGCATCGTTGTCGAGAATGCGCTGCAGCCGGCCGATCTGGCCGATCGAATGCAGGGTCGTGCCGCCGATTTTCCGCACGCGCTCGGCGATAGGATCGGTCATGGCGAATATCTGGTCGCTCTGTTCGTCGAGCAGCAGATGATAGTCGCGGAAATGCGGCCCCGACATGTGCCAGTGGAAATTCTTCGTTTTCAAATAAAGTGCGAACACATCCGCGACCAGCGCGTTGAGCGCACCGGTCAAATCCTTGATCGCGTTGGATTTGAGATCCGACGGCGTTTCGAGCGGGGCCTTGCGACGGTCCTGGGCAGTCTTGGATTTCATGATGCATATCTCCTGGCTTGAGCAATTGATCGGCGTCAACGCGAAAAATGGCGCTTCGGGTTGCACAATTCAACCTTTTGCTGCCGCGGCATCCAGTGCCGCGACAAAGTCATTCTCGTCGGTCCAGTTCCCGTCGAAGCGCGCACCATTGATAAAGAAGGACGGCGTGCCGTTGACGCCGCTGCGCACGCCGCTCATGAAGTCGGCGCGCACGCGCTCCGCCACCGCCGCGCTGCCCAGCGCGGTCTTGAGCTTGGCCATATCGAGATGCAATGCGCGGGCATAGCGCACAAGCTCGTCGGGCTCCAGCGCCTCCTGATGTTCATAGAGCGCATCGTGCATCGGCCAGAACTTGTCCTGAAGCGCGGCAGCTTCGGCCATTTCCGCCGCACCGGTGGCGAAAGGGTGGGCTTCCGCCAGGGGAAAATTCCGGAACACGAACCGCAGCCGGGACCCCAGCCGTTTCTGCGCCCGCTTGAGGATTTGATACGCCTGGCCGCAATAGGGACATTGATAGTCGCCATATTCGACCAGGGTCACGGGCGCATCGGCTGCGCCTTGAGCGTGGTCCTGCGGACCCACCGGGGGTTTCAGTTGCGACATCAGCGTGCTCCATTCGGGTCTTTGGTGAGTCCTTCCAACGCTTCCAGGATGCCGTCAGCCCCCGGATTGACCGCCATGGGCGAAACGTAGCTCCAGTGAACGATTCCTTTCGTATCCAGAACGAACAAAGCGCGTTCGCAAACTCCGCCCGCCTCGTTATAGACGCCATATTGCCGTGCCACCGCGCCTTTGGGCTCGAAATCGGCCAAAAGCGGAAAATGAAGACGGCGATCCTTCGCGAACGCCAGATGGCACCAGGAGCCGTCGACCGAGATGCCGAGAATCTCGGCGCCGAATTTGTGAAATTCCGGAAGCACTTCGTTGTAGAGCGCCATCTGATCGCCGCACACGGGACTCCAGTCCGCGGGGTAGAAGGCGAGTATGACCGGCTTCCCGCGCAGATCGCGAAGCGACACGGCCTGATCGGGCGTGACCTGCAATCTGAAATCCGGCGCCGGGGTTCCCTGAACAAGGGCCATCGTCATCTCCAATCCGGTTGGGCGTTTGTTATGATGCCTGCTTTCGCAGAGACGCGACATCTCTTGCGGTAATTCTGGACGGTCGCGCGCCGAAGCGTGCGGTGACGTAATTCGCGACGGCCGCGATCTCGTCGTTCGAATAGGCTTTCCCGAACGCGGGCATATACGTCGTTCCGCTCACGACAATCTGGGCCACATTGGTCGCGGTCGGATCGTTCACGGCGCGGGCGCCGGTCAAGGTTGCAAAAGGCGTGAGCGGACTCACGCCCGTCCAGTCATGGCAGCTCGCGCAAGCGCCTTCGAAAATCTGCTTGCCGCGGGGATCGAAATTTTCGGCGACGCCTTGCCGGTGAGAGGCCGGCGCGGGCGTCGTCTTCGGCGCGGGCAAATCGGACGTCGCGATCGCGGGCACGCTGCGCAGATAGGTGACGACGGCGGCGATATCGCTTTGCGTGAGGTGGCTGAGGCTCTTGTCGACGGCTTCGCCCATCGGACCCGCCGCCGTGCCGTGTCCGTCGGCATGACCGGCGGACAGATACTGCTCCAGGTCGACAACTCTCCATGCACCGACACCGCTGTTGCGGTCAGACGTGATGTTGTAGGCGCGCCAACCGGCCTGCGTGGCGCCGGCGAATTTCCGCCGATTGTTCAACGACTGGAAAACGGTGCGTGGCGTGTGGCATTCGCCGCAATGCTCGAGGCTCTCCGCCAGATAGGCGCCGCGATTCCATTGCGGACTTTGCGCGATGTTCGGTTCGAAGCGCTTGTCGGGATTGAACAGGAAAGACCACACACCCATCAGCCAGCGCTGATTGAGCGGAAATACGAGCGTATTCGCCGGAATCTCGGCGTGGACAGGCTTGAGGCTGAACAAATACGCCTTGATCGCGAGCGCATCCGCATCGGTCATGCCGGTATAGGACGCATATGGCATTGCCGGATAGAGACGAGTGCCCGTGTCGTCGATACCCTTATGAATCGCATTGACGAACGATGCATCGCTCCAGCCACCGATGCCCGTGTCCTTGTCCGGTGTGATGTTGGCGGAATAGATCGTCCCAAACGGCAATACCAAAGCGAGACCGCCCGCGAAAGGCGCGCCGCCTTTGGCCGTGTGACACGCTTCGCAATCGGCGGCGCGCGCCAGATATTCGCCCCGCTTGACGAGGCTCGCCTGGGCAAGCTCCGGCGGAACGCCGGTGGGATCCGCGCCATGATAATCGGCGAGAGCCACGCGGTGGCCGGCGGCGAAATTCATCGGGCTCGGACCGAATACAGTCCATAAAAACCAAATCAACACGATCGCCGCGAGCGTAACAATTCCGATGAGGGTGTAGCGCGCCTCCGGACCAAGCCTGGAAAAGAAATTCATACCTTTCTCCTGCCCGCCAGAACTTCGCGGTCGAACGGCAATCGCCGCAAAGCAATCCCCGTCGCCGCATAGATCGCATTGCGCAGGGCCGGCGGGGCAGCCGTCGTGCCGGTCTCGCCGATTCCGCCGGGCGGCTCGCCGCTTTTGATGACGTGCACGTCGATGTCCGGCGCCTGGTCGATACGCAGCATGCGATAGTCGTTGAAATTGCTTTGCTGCACGCGCCCCTTTTCGATGGTGATCTCGCCATAGAGCGCGGCGGTCGTTCCGAAGATCAACCCGCCCTGCAACTGGGCGACGATCGAGTCGGGATTGACGGCGATGCCGGTATCGACGGCGCTGGTGATCCGGCGCACGCGAATTTCCCCGTTATGGTCCACTTCAACCTCGGCAATCGTGGCGATGAAGCTCGCGAACGACACCTGCACCGCCACGCCGCGGCCCGTGCGCTGCGGAAGGGGATTACCCCACCCGGCTTTCTGCGCGGCGAGTTCGAGAGCTGCTTTCAGGCGCGGCGTCTTCTTTGCCAGCATCGCAAGCCGGAATTCCACCGGATCCTTGCCGGCCTTCTTCGCGAGCTCGTCCATGAAGCTTTCGATGGCGAACACATTGTTGTTCGGCCCCACACCGCGCCAGAAGCCGGTCGGCACGCAGGGCGGTTCGTGGCGCACAAACTCCACGCGAAGATTGGGTATCTCGTAGGGTTCGTCGATCGCGCTGTCGACGCCGTCGATGTCGACGCCGTGTGCGAATCCCAGCGGGAACCAGCGCGCCATGATCGACGATCCGGTGATGCGGTGCTTCCAGCCGTCGACTCGGCCGTCCTTCAAGGTGGCCGTGATGCGGTCGTAATAGACGGGACGATAGGCGTCGTGCCGGATGTCTTCTTCACGCGTCCACACCACCTTGAGCGGACCATCCACCTTTTGCGCCACGCGCAGGGCCTTCTCGATGCCGTCGACTTCCAGCCTGCGCCCGAAGCCGCCGCCCAGGAGCTGGTTATGGACCGCGATTTTTGCGAGCGGCAGGCCGGTGATCTTGGCGGCAATCGCCTGCGTGCGCGCTGCCACCTGTGTGCCGACCCAGACATCGCAACCGTCGGGCCGCACGTGCACGGTGCAGTTGATGGGCTCCATCGTGGCATGGGCGAGAAACGGCAACTCGTAATGCGCTTCGATCGCATCGCCGTCGCGCAACGCTTTGATCGCATCGCCGACGGACTTCGCGACGGCGCCGTCCCGCTCGCTTGCGGTTTTGATGTCTTTCCACACTTGGGCGGAATCGACCTGTGCATTCGCGCCTTCGTCCCAGGTGATGGCGAGCGCGTTCAAACCCGTTTTGGCCGCCCACATATGATCGCCGACCACCGCCACGAGATCGTCCAGCACGACGACCTGACGCACGCCGGGGACCGCTTTTGCCGCGGTGTCGTCCACATGGCCGACCTTGCCGCCGAATACCGGGCTTGCGGCGATGGTGGCGAATTTCACGCCCGCCGGCATCATGTCGATGCCGTAAAGTGCTTTGCCGTTGACCTTGTCGGGCGTGTCGAGCCGCTTGAGCGACTTGCCGATCAGCTTGAAATCCTTCGGGTTCTTCAGGGACGGGTTGGCAGGCGGGGTGAGCTTGGCCGCCGCATCGGCGAGCGCGCCATAGGCGAGCTTGCGCCCGCTCGGCGCGTGCATCACTTCGCCGTCGGCCGCGGTGCACGTCGCCGGATCGACCTTCCATTGCGAGGCCGCGGCCTGCACGAGAATGGCGCGCGCGCCTGCTCCGGCCTGCCGTAGTTTTTTCCAGAACGCGCGCACGGAATTGGAATTGCCGGTCGCCTGAATTCCGAACATCGGATTTCCGTAGAGCGCGTCGCTGGGCGGCGCGGCTTCCACCGCCACGGAATCGAAGGCGGCATCGAGCTCCTCCGCAAGGATCATGGAAAGCGCCGTATAGACGCCCTGGCCCATCTCGACCTGCGGCATGATGAGGGTGACTTTGCCTGCGCGATCGATGCGGATGAAAGCATCGGGCGCGAACGGTCCGACATCCGGCGCCGCGCCGCTTGCCGCGTTCGCCGTCGCCGCCTCGGCGAACGGCATCTGAAATCCCAGCAGCAGACCGCCGCCGACCGCAGCACCGGTGCGGAGCAATGAGCGTCGCGAGAGAGCCCTGGGTGACTTGGGACGTATGTGAACATTCATGATCGAAACCCTTCCAACGATCAAACCTGCTCTGCGCCCGCTGCTTTCTTGATGGCGGCACGAATGCGCACATAGGTGCCGCAGCGGCAGATATTTCCCGCCATCGCGGCATCGATATCGGAATCGTCGGGATGGGGCGTGGTCGTGAGCAAGGCTGCCGCCGACATGATCTGGCCCGACTGGCAATAGCCGCATTGCACCACTTCGAGATCGAGCCATGCCTTCTGCACTTTGGCGCCCGCCGGCGTTGCGCCGACGGCTTCGATCGTGGTGATGGCCCGATTGCCGATCGCGCCGACCGGAAGCAAGCAGGAGCGCACCGCTTTGCCGTCCACATGAACCGTACAGGCGCCGCATTGCGCGATGCCGCAGCCGAATTTCGTTCCGGTGAGTCCCACGACATCGCGCAGCACCCAGAGGAGCGGCATGTCGTCGGGGACATCGGCCTCCTGGACCTGACCGTTGATCTTCAGCTTGGTCATTTTCGATCCTCCCGCCTCGACGCCCGCGAGACCAATGAGTCCCAACTCTACCCAACGCGCTCCAGCAACGCGACGGTGCCATGACCGCCGTCGGCGCAGACGGAGACGATGCCGCGCGAGCCCGGCGTCATCAACCCCAACTCCTTGGCAGCCTGGCTGAGAATGCGCGCGCCTGTCGCCGCAAAGGGATGTCCGATGGCGAGCGAACCGCCATGCGGATTGACGCGATCCCAGGGAAATTCGCCGAGATCGAATTCCACGCCGGCTTTTTCGCGCCGGTAGGCCGGATCGGACGCCGCCTTGATGTTCGCCAGCACCTGGGCCGCGAACGCTTCGTGGATGTTCCACAGCGCGATATCCGCGAAGCGCAATCTGTTGCGGGCCAGAAGCCGCGGGATCGCGCGCGCCGGCGCCATGAGGATGCCCTCTTCGTGGAAATCCATCGCCTGCACCTGCCAATCCACAAGCCTGACGGCCGGCGGATTGCCCAGTCGTTTCAAGCCATCGCTATCCGCCACCCAGATCGACGCCGCGCCGTCCGTGTTGGGCGAGGAGTTTCCGGCCGTCAGCGTGCCCTTTCCGCTTGTGCGGTCGAAGGCCGGCGGCAGACTCGCGAGTTTTTCCAGCGACGTATCCCGGCGCGGAATCAGGTCGTGGTCGACGCCGTCGAACGGGATCACGATATCCTTGAAGAATCCGGAATCCTGGCCTGCGATGGCAGTCTGATGGCTGAGCAATGCCCGCTTGTCCTGATCGGCGCGTGGGATGGCGAAGTGCTTGGCGGTGTCTTCGGTATGTTCGCCCATCGAGCGGCCACTTTGCCGGTTCGCCCAACCATGGATCGGCAGGTCGAAATCCTGCGGCGTCACTTTTTGCAAGATCTCCAGCGCGGCCGCCGGGTTTTTCACAAACTGGCCGAGCACGTCGTCCGCGAATTGCGCCTTCAACGCGAGCGGTACATGGCTCATCGTTTCCACGCCGCCTACCAGAGCCAGATGCAAATCGCCATGTCCCACCATTCCGGACGCTCCGATGGTGCCGATGAAGCTGGTCGAGCACGCCATCACGGTCGAAAAGGCCGGGATGTTCGGCGACATTTTCGCTTCGAAGATCAATTCACGCGCGATATTGGTGACCGTCGCGTCGGGGATCACCTGCCCCCAAACGACAAAATCGGGCGCAGTGCGCGCGTTCATCGCCTGCAGCACGGGAACGGACAGCGCAATTGCATTGTGCTTCGCGAACGCGCCGCCGGCCTTTACGAATGCCGTGCGGAAACCCGGAACGAGAAAAACGTCGGACATTGCCAGTTCTCCACGGCAATCCAATACCCCTGAGGGCGCCTTACGCTTTTACGCTCACGCAGTCCAAAACGGGAGACGGCGGATAAAATCTGCGGGCTGCTCCCACCAGACGGATGGGGCCGCAAACGAACGCGAATGGCGACATTCCCAAAATCATATTTCCTTCATATAGTCGCGAGTGTCGCCACCGCCTTCGTCTACCACATCGCCGCGCGGCAGGCTTGCACTTTTGCGCCATTTTTGAACGGGACGGCCGATGAATCGCGGGATGTTTGAGGGCCGAAAAATCGATCGGGGGCAAGCAGATGTCTAAGGCCGGAAAAGTGGCAATCGTCACGGGCGCAGGCTCGGGCATCGGCCGCGCCGTGGCCGTCGCATTGTCGAACGAGGGTTATTCCGTCGTGGTCGCGGGCCGGCGGAAAGATGCGCTGGATGCCACGGTCGCCATGGCGGGTGCGATGCTCGCGATCGCCTGCGACATCGCCGATCAGGCCTCCGTGCGGGCGCTGTTTGCGCAGACAAAGGCCGCTTACGGACGGCTCGATGTGCTGTTCAACAATGCCGGCACTGGCACGCCGCCCATGCCGATGGAAGATTTGCCGCTCGAACAATGGAAGCGCGTCGTCGACACCAACCTGACCGGCGCGTTTCTGTGCACGCAGGAAGCGATCCGCCTGATGAAATCGCAAAGCCCGCGCGGCGGACGCATCATCAACAATGGCTCGATCTCGGCGCACGCGCCCAGGCCCCACTCCGCGCCTTATACCGCCACGAAACATGCCATGACCGGCCTCACCAAATCCACGGCGCTGGATGGCCGGCCGTTCGATATCGCCTGCGGTCAGATCGACATCGGCAATGCCGCGACGGAAATGACCTCGCGCATGAGCGCCGGCGTGCCACAGGCCAATGGCGAACTAGCCGCCGAGCCGACGATGGATGTGCAGCATGTGGCGCGGGCCGTCGCCTATATGGCGAGCCTGCCGCTCGATGCCAACGTACCCTTTCTCACGGTCATGGCAACGAAGATGCCGTTCATCGGCCGCGGGTAATCGGTGTCCGACATATTCCGCGGGACAAGATGAAAATCAGGCGCGCGTACCGGCGCGATCCAGTCTAATGTTCGCCGCTCTCCGAAAGGTCGACTTATGCATCTCTCACGATTTCCGCGCGTAAAACTGGCGCATCTGCCGACTCCGCTCGAGCCGATGGTGCGGCTGACGAAGCATCTGGGCGGACCGCATCTGTGGATCAAGCGCGACGATTGCACCGGTCTCTCCACGGGCGGCAACAAGACGCGCAAGCTCGAATTCCTGATGGGCGATGCGCTCCGGCAAGGCGCGGACACCGTCGTCACGCAGGGTGCCACGCAATCCAATCACGCGCGCCAGACTGCTGCGGCAGCAGCCAAGCTCGGACTCGAATGCCATATCCTGCTCGAAGATCGCACCGGCTTCACGGCGCGCGAATACGCGCAAAACGGAAACGTCCTGCTCGACCATCTGCATGGCGCGCATATTTCGAAGCGGCCGGCAGGCGCAGACATGAATGGGGAAATGGAAACGGTCGCGGCCAGTCTGCGCGCCAAAGGCAGGAAGCCTTATATCATTCCCGGCGGCGGCTCGAACCCGACCGGCGCCCTCGGCTATGCCAATTGCGCGCTGGAATTGGTCGCACAGGCCAACGAAATGAATCTCAGGATCGATCATATCGTGCAGGCGACCGGCAGCACGGGCACCCAGGCGGGATTCGTGGCGGGGCTGTGCGCAATCAACGCGCATATTCCCGTGCTGGGCATCAGCGTGCGGGCCCCCAAACAGAAACAGGAAGACGCGGTTTTTTCGCTGGCCGCGAAAACGGCCGAGCTCATCGGCGCGCCGGGCACCGTGACGCGCGAGGACATCGCGGCCAATTCCGATTATGTCGGCCAGGGATATGGCATTCCCACGGAAGGCATGGTCGAAGCCGTCACCTTGCTGGCGCAGCAGGAAGGCATCCTGCTCGATCCCGTTTACACCGGCAAAGCCATGGCGGGATTGATCGACCTCGTACGCAAAGGCCAGTTCGAAAAGGATTCGAATGTCGTCTTCCTGCACACAGGCGGCTCCGCCGGCCTGTTCGGCTATCCGGATGCGTTTCCCGCATGAGCACGCCGGAAAAAACGGTCGGCATCATTGGCGGCATGGGGCCGGAAGCGACCGTGGAGTTCATGCGCCGGCTCGTCGCGGCGATTCCCGCGCGCGACGACAGCGATCATCTGCACGTCATCGCGGACAACAACCCGAAAATCCCGTCGCGCATTGCGGCAATTCTGGAAGGCGGCGGCGAAGACCCCACACCCGTTCTCGTCGCGATGGCGCGAAAGCTGGAAGCGATGGGTGCAGACCTCCTGACTATCCCGTGCAACACGGCCCATTATTACCATTCCGCCATTGCCCAGGCCGTCGGCATTCCCGTTCTCGACATGATCGGGCTTTCCGTCGCGCGCCTCGACACGGTTGCACCCAAACCCAGACAAATCGGCATGCTGGCCTCGCCGGCCGTGCTTCGCGTAGGACTGTTCGACAAACGCCTGGCCGAAGCGGGATACGAATTGACTCCTGTGGATCCGGATACGGAAGAGCGGCTGCTCGAAATCATCAAGGCGGTGAAAGCCGGCGGCGCCTCGCCCGCGCATCTGCGCACCTATGACGCGATTGCCCGCAAGCTGAAGGAAAACGGCGCCGATGCTTTTCTCGTCGCCTGCAGCGAACTTTCGCTGCTGCCGGCCCCCGATATCGGCTGTCCGGTGATCGACACGCTCGACGTGCTGGTGGACGCGACAGTGCAAGCCGCGCGACAGGGCTAATTCTGCGGCAGGACGCCGAATTTCGCTCCTCGCACCTGATCATAGACGGCGTCGAAGACCTGCAAGCTTTTCAGTTCGGGAACAGGTCCCGTCGAAATCGGCGCGTCGAGGATGAGCGTGCGGTTGTCGGCCGGCGTGAAGGCGGGCCATTCGGGAAGGCCGGGACCATTCGGATTTCCCGTAGCCGCAAAATTCACCCAATAGCTTGACATCGTGTCGGCGAGTTTCCGGTCCGCCGCGCTCCAGGCCCAGGGCTCCTGATCGAGATGATCGAAGCTGTACCAAAGCTCCGAATAATGACTCGCGCCCCAGCCCTCATAAACCGAACCGGCGGGAAACGGCGGCGAATGCGCGAAGCGGTAATAATAGACGCTGTTGCGGCCATGCGTCGCTTCCAGCCGCGCCCAGGCCCAATCGTCCCACCCGAAGCGCAAATCGCGTTCGAAGCCAAGGCGCGCCTGGCGGGCTTCGGCATCGGTCGCATGGGGATAGGCGTCGGGCAGTTGCGGCGGCAATGCGCCCCAGCGCTTCGCGATACCGGCCGAATAGTTCGCGGCGGTGACGGTATCGAGATCGTCGATCAGCGAACGCGCTTCGTTGGCGTTCGAGCCGACAAGGATCGGCACATCGTTCTGCTTTCCCGCGACAAACACATCGTAAGGCGATTGCGGCATGACATAAGGCTCGACGACGGGATGCGAGATGTCGCCCGCCTTCCCCTTGAGCAATTCGGCCGCTGGCAAAGCGCGCAATTCGGCGAGGTTTTTTGCGCCGACCGAGGCAGCATAGGCCTCGCCGTCCTTTTCCGCATTCGTCAAGCGATAGTTCGCCGCCAATTGCATGGGCTCGAACATGCCGCCGCTTTCCGCGATGGCGCGGGCGAACAATCCATGGGCGAGCGGAGACGCCATCAGAATGCTGACCGATGCCGCGCCTGCCGATTGGCCAAAGATCGCCACACGCGCCGGATCGCCGCCGAAGGCGGCGATGTTGCGCTTTACCCAGACGAGTGCCGCAATCTGATCCTCAAAGGCATAATTGCCAGAGGAGTGGTGCGGCGATTCCCGCGTCAGCTCGGGATGCGCGAGAAAGCCGAACGGTCCGACCCGATAGCCGAAAGTAACAACAATCGCACCCTTGCGCGCGAGCCGATCGCCCCAATAAAGCGGCATGGCGGCGGAGCCGTTGAAGAACCCTCCGCCGTAAATCCACACCATCACAGGCAGATGCGCCTGCGCGCTGTGCGCGGGTGTCCAGATATTCAGATAGAGACAATCTTCGCTCACCACAGGCGGCGTTTCGCCGGGCATCGACACGCCCGTCTGCATGCAGGCGGGTGCGAAAGCATCTGCCGCGCGGATGCCTTGCCAGGATTGCGCCGGTTGGGGCTCACGCCAGCGAAGCGGGCCTGTCGGCGGAGCCGCGAACGGGATGCCTTTGTAGATCTCAATGTCGTTCGACGCGGTTCCTTGCACCAAACCGGTCTCCGTGGGCACGACAGATGCCGCAGCCGGCAACGAGGCCGCACACAAAGCCGCCGCAAACATCGCAATCCGCCAATTGTCAGGCATGGTCATGTCACCTCTCAGGAACCAAGGCCGATACCGGCTTTGTGGAACCTAAGGTGGAATTCTTCCGACAAGAGCGGTAGTGCGCGGGCATTCGTCCTGCACCGGCGCCGGTGCGGTTCGTCACAAACCGGCGCAAACTGGGCCGTCCGGAGCGTGTCCCGGCGCATGGCCGAACCGGGGCGAGAAATATCCTCAGGGCGCTTCATGCCTGCGGTTGAGTGTATCCGACATCATGCCGCCGGGCACGCGCCGCTAGGGCGATGAAGACCGCAGTTGCGCCATAGTAAAGAAACCTGAGAGTCCAATCGCCGGCGATCACCGATATCGCGGTCGCGATGGCGTAGACCACAAGAAGAGCCGCGCAGGCCCACACCTCGCTCCAGCGAAACAGAAAAAGGATGGCTGCGAGGATTTCGGCGCTTGCAAGTATCGTCAGCGTCGGGATTCCGGCGAACGCCGGCAAACCGGGCGCTTTTTCGGACAGCAAAGTGGTGACGGAGGCCGTGACGATGAATGCGACATAGATCAGCCGGAAGATGACCAACGCCACCGGCATGGAGTCGCGCATCGTCGTCATGGCCTTGCGGGTCCCGGGAGCACGAATGTGCGCCGCGCCAGATCGGATTCGAGTCGATCCGGCGTGTACCAGCGCAGGAGCGTGGTCTTGTCCAGCAGCCCGGGATTCGCGCCCACGAACGCATCGAACGTTTCATATCGGCTGAGGCTCATATGCTCCGCAACGAGCGAGAGAAAGCCGATCGTGATGGTTTCGTGGTATGCGCCGGGTCGGCCCGCGCGCGTGGCAATTGTGCGCAATTCCCTCGCATAGAGATGCGCCGCTTCGGAAAAGGCGTAGCGCCCGAGCATACCGAAAGCGACGCGGACGTGATCGCGATGGTGAAAATCCGCGTTGGACTGCCTTCCGCTCAAAAACCGTTCAAGCGCAGCAATGTCCTCATTTGGCGCCACGGCGCACCTCCCGCTCGCGCATTGTGTGCGAGTCCCTGGCCGAGAGATCGAGACCATAGACTTCCTTGAGCGTTGCAATCCGCTCCAGCGTCGCCTTGCCGAAAGCCGGCTTGCCCTCGAAGGAGTGCAGAACGATTCCTTCGATCAGGTCGCCCAAAGTCAGATCGAGCTGTTGAGCCAGGCCCTTCAGGACTTTCAGGAGACGCCGCTCGATCCGGACGCCGGTTTGGACTCGTTCGACGGTCTTCATGGTACTAATGTATCTTGGTACCAAATAGAAGTCAACAGTGCACCGAAATTCCCGTTGGCGGAGATGGATGGCCTTTTGCGCGTTCTTTAATTTTCCCGTTAAGGCACGACTAACCGCGGAAGAACAATGTCGCGTGTGCGCCGGAACGAATTCGTTTCTCCGAGCTTAGCAGATACAACAAACGCGGAGATCGAAATGGGTCGCGATGCTCGAAAGTTAAGCCGTTCCGGAAGACCTGCCGAATATGTCCGGGATCCGGACGGGAACGTGATCACGCTGGCCGATCTGCCGGAGGTCGGAGCCTCCCGCTGGGTTCCGCGTCGCAAGGCGCAAGTTGTGGCCGCGGTCCGCGGAGGGCTTCTCAGTCTCGACGACGCCTGCTACCGCTACGCGTTGACAGTCGAGGAATTCCTGTCGTGGCAAACCGCGATGAAAAAATTCGGGTTGCCCGGCCTCCGCGCGACGCATGTGCAGGACTACCGGCACAGCATGCGTTAAAGCCTTGCAACGGATTCAGTGCATGTGGCCCATGTCCATCGGGGCTGCGCCGCGATCCTCATGGGCGTGATGATCTCCGGATTGCGCCACCAGCGCGCGATATTGCGCGGGTGAGAGCGCGGGCAGCTTCTGCAGAAACGCCACCATGTTCCAGATCTCGGTGTCGGAATGTGTGAAACCCCAGGCCGGCATCGCGGTCATCTTGATGCCGTGCTTGATGATCCAGAACTGCGTGGCGGCACGACCCGGCCCGGCTTGCGCGAGAACCGGCGGCTTGGGGTTCAGCCCCGGACGCATCTCATTCTCTGCCATGCCGGGCGCCAGATGGCAGCCCGTACACATCGCGTCGTAATCCGATGCGCCGTCGGCGATCATCTTGGTGTCGTCGAGAGGCGGCACCGCGATATCGCGGGCACGAACCGCGATCGAACGCTCACGCGCATAACCGATTAGCCCGCGGACCAGGGCCGTGTGCGGCGCGTCGGCGGCAAAATTATAGGCGCCGGTGACGATCAACACTGCGCCGAGCGCCAGCATGGCCGCAAGAAACGCGCCGATCGCCGCAATCGCCGTCTGACCGCGCGATCCCATCGTTCAGGTCCGCAATTCTACGCTGACTATGTGGTCACGCATGGGTCCAGATCTGGTCGATCCAGGGCGCCTTACGCCAGAACCAGGGCATGGTGCTCTTGGGGTGCTTGCTCGGTTCCCACAATTTTTTTCCCGCCGCGGCTTCGTCCATTTTGGGGAAACCGTGAAAGGCGATGATGCGTGCGTCGTAGGGTATGTGCGGTGGGAGGAACGGGCGCAGCGGCGCGAACCGCACGCAATGGACCTTGAAACTGCGAACCCAGCGGTCGGGCCAGAACCGAAGCTTCGCCGCCTTGGGCGTGAGCGACAGATAAGCCTGTTCGTTCGAATAGGGGCGGGCGGCTTCGTCGGGATTGTCGTTGAAGCGCTGATAGGCATCGCCCAGCGAACCCACGTCGAACCGGAAAACGGAAGAATTTCCGATCCCCTTGCCGCGCTGAGTCCAGTTTTCAATGATGCAAAGCTGGCCGGGCAATTCGAAAAAGCAGTCCAGCGAGCCCGTGATCAGAACATCCAGATCGAGAAAAAGCGCCATGCCTTCGAGGTCGTGCAGATGCGGTACGAGCAGCGAGAGCTTGCGCCATCCCCCACCCGGCCGCGCGGCCGGCTCGTTCAAAGGCGGTATGGGCGCGCATTCGACCTGCGGGACGATCCCGCGCGCATCGTCCGTAAAGCAGACGAAGCGAAACGGCCGGGACAGATTGCGCGCAACCATTCCATACAGCCGGTTCACATAATCGGGCGAATAGGCCGTGCCCCATTTGATGCAAATGACATTAACCGGTCCGCCCGCCGATTGGCCGGATTCGCCCCCCGTTTTCTCCTGCATGCCCGCCCTCGATGTGAACATATCGAGTATGATCGATCACCTTCAATTTTCCAAGTCAAGGGCGCTATCCGGCGAATATTCGGCCGGCAAATGGGGGCGCATGCCGCAGTAAATGCGCCACGTGCCCGCGACCACCGCAAACATCTCTGTTCCGGTAACATTGAAGCCATTTTTCCGGCTGCGCGGATGGAACCCGGCGGGTCAGTACAGCCTCGCGCGGCGCTCGACCGGGCCATCGGGGGTCAGCGCGATATGCGTCAGCGTCTGTTCGTCGTGGTTCATGCGCCAGGAGAGCAGCTTCTGCGCATATTCCAGTACGAGAGGCAGATAGGCCGGATCGTTCGCGCGGTTGACGAACTCGCCGGGATCCTTCTCGAGATCGAAGAACAGCGGCGGCAATTTGGTGAAGTGAACATATTTGTAGCGCGCATCGCGTACGATGTTCATCGTGCATTGATGCAAGGTGAGATTCAGCGCCTGCTCCGCCGCATCATCCTCCGGATTGCGGAAATCGAATTCCCAATGCGCTTCGTTCCGCCAATGCGCGGGCGCGGGTTGCCCGTCGAGGAACGGCCGCAGCGAAAGTCCGTCGCATTGGCCGGGAATCTCCGCGCCGATGTAATCGAGCATGGTCGGCATGACGTCGACATTCTCGGTGAAGCGTTCGACGATGGCGCCGCGGCCGGCATCGGCGCCCGGCACGCGGACGATCAGCGGGATGCGATAGGAGCCGTCGAAATAGCCGCATTTTCCGATCAGCCAGTGATCGCCCATCTGCTCGCCGTGATCGGAGGTGAAGACGATCATCGTGTCGTCCCAGCGGCCCGTTTCCTTGAGGCATGCGATCACACGGCCGAGCGCGGCGTCGACTTCGCTCATCAGCCCGTAATAGACGGCTTTCATCCGGCGCAGCTTCTTCTC
>JBEKLK010000013.1:0-21405 GCA_050010235.1 Rhizomicrobium sp. | reverse complement strand
TTCCATCGCGATGATACGCGAAAGACCGACGACCCCCATCTTCGCCGCGGCATAGTTCGCCTGGCCGATATTTCCGATGAGCCCGGAGGTTGACGTGAACAGAACATAGGAGCCTTCGCCCTGCTCGCGGAAATGGTTGATCGCCGCGTGGCAGATATTGTAGCTGCCCTGCAAATGCACATCGATGACGAGGTCCCAATCCTGGTCGGTCATCTTGTGGAACATCGTATCGCGAAGGATACCCGCCGGATTGATGATCGCGTGCAGGCCTTTGAACGAATCCATAGCCTGTTCGATCATGCGCTTGACGCCGTCGCGGCTTGTCACGCTGTCGGAATTGGATACGGCGTTGCCGCCTGCGGCACGAATCTGGGCCGCCACCTGCTCGGCGGGACCGGCCGAGCCCTCATCGCCGCCGGCGACTGCCCCACCCAGATCGTTGACCACGACCTTCGCGCCTTCCTTTGCGGCCAGGAGCGCACATTCCTTGCCGATGCCGTTCGCGCCGCCCGTCACCAGAACGACCTTGCCTTCAAGCACCCCCATGGGATTACCTCCAATCGATTGAGCCGGCGTGGAGCCTAGCGGCGGGCCTTCGACCATAAAAGGGGCTGTGAGCCGCATGTGGGAGATCAGGCGGGAGGCGCACGAAGACGCGGCGCACATCGAACGGCTTTCGGAGCACAGTTTTGGTCCCGGCCGCTTCGTCAAATCAGCCTATCGTCTGCGCGAAGGGGCGAATCCGGAACCGGACCTGGGTTTTGTCGCGATCGAAGGCGGCGCCCTCAGAGGTTCGGTGCGATTCTGGCCGGTGATCGTGGGTTTCGTGCCCGCATTGCTGCTGGGACCGCTCGCCGTGCAATCCGATCAGCGCGGTCGCGGCATTGGCATCGCGCTGATGAATCGCGGCATCGAAGAGTCTCGCGCGCGCGGCCATCGCGCGATCCTGCTCGTTGGCGATCCGCCCTACTATGCGCGCGTTGGGTTCATACCGGTCGCGCGTGGCCGCATAAGATTTCCTGGTCCGGTTGATCCGGCCCGCATCCTGAGTTTGGGCCTCATGGAAGGCGCGCTCGAGACGCTCGAGGGACCCGTTCGTCGCGCGCGCCTCGACAATCCCGTTTGCGCCGACAGCGCGCCATTAGGCGCGGTGGTTTAGACAATCGGACCCTCCGCATTCGCTACGATCAATCTTGATGTTTTAGCGTCCTTCGACGCGCCATGCGAGCAATACGGTGCCCAGCACGAGAATGAGCGCCAGCCACGCCGGCAGGAGCGCCTGCTGTTCGACGGCTGTCACGCGATAGGCGCCGTTCGCGCGCAGCCCGATCCAACCATCGCCTGCGGCCAATCGGTTGGGCGCCGTGCGGCGGATCGTCGGAATGCCGCCATTCGCGAGCCAATTCACGGACCCGCCCGTCATGCGTGCGACCGGCTTCAGGATCTGGTCCGTCGCGCGCATGTCGGCGACTTCCTTCGGATTAAGCGGGCCTGTGGCCGTCACGACGTTGAGCGTTCCGTCGGTCAGTCGATAAAGACCCAGTTCGTCGGCTTTGGCCGTCGCATGCCAAAGGCCGGGCTCAACCTTGCTCAAAGTCAGTGTCGAGGATTTTCCGGACGGAAAGGTCAGCGTCACGGGGGCGGGCTGCGCAGCCATCGTTTGCCGCTCGATTGCGATCTCGCCATTCGCGATGGATGCGGACAGGCGTTCTTCTTCGAGTTCAGGTTCCTTCATGAGCCAGTGCGCGAGGCGGCGCAGCAATTCAGCGTCCGGTCCGCCGCCTTCGAAACCGCGCGCCCAGAGCCATCCCTGATCGGAAAGCAGCTCCGCCACCCGCCCCTTGCCCACATTGTCGAGCACCAGCAGGGGCTTGTCGCCAGGTCCCGACATGACGGTTTCACCGGAAACCTTCGTTGCGCCGATCAGTCGGAACCAGCGGCCCCAACTGGGCGGCTTGGTGGCATCGTTCGCGCCGGGAAGATCGCGCGTGACGGGCTGTGCGAGTCCTTCAGGCGTCACCACGGGCTTGAAGCCCTCCGTGACGACTTCGCCTGTCGGCTGCGCCGGCAGCACGGATGCAAGCGGCGTGCGATAGATGCTCATGGGTTCGGCGAATTCCGGTCCGGACGACACCAACAGCGCGCCGCCCGCTTCGACATAGCGTGCAATGTTTTCGAAATAGGCGAGCGGCAAAATGCCCCGCTCGCGATAGCGGTCGAAGATCACGAGATCGAATTTGTCGAGCTTTTCGACGAACAATTCCGGCGTCGGAAATACTATCAGCGACAGTTCGTCGATCGGTGTCGGATCTTCGGCCTGTTTCTCCGGCGGGCGAAGAATGGTGAAATGTATGAGATCGACCGATGGGTCCGATTTGAGCAGATTGCGCCACACGCGTTCTCCCGCATGCGGTTCGCCGGAAACGAGCAGCACGCGAAGTCGGTCCCGCACGCCGTTGACGATCACGACCGCGCGATTGTTCTCGAGCGTCAATTCGCCGGGGCCCGGTCGCGCTTCGAGTTCGATGACGTTTTCGCCCGCATGGCCGATCTTCACCTTGAGCCGGGCGTCCTTTCCCACGGCCACAAGCCGGGTGCCCAGATCTATGCCGTCCACGCGCACATCGACATCGGCATAGCCGTCCGGAGGCGACCCGAAATCGTCGACGCGGATTGCGATGTCGGCATCCTGCCCGACGATGCCGTAGCGCGCGGCGCTCACCACCGTGAGCTTGCGGTCCTTTTCATTTGGTTTGTCGACGATCAGCGCGTGGAATGGCGCACGCAACGGAGGTTTGCGGCTGTCGGGCGCGTCGTGAACTTCTCCGTCGGTCACGGCGATCGCGCCGGCGACACGATCGGGCGGCACGTCGGCAAGTGTTGAGGAAAGCGTGGCGAAAAGCTCCGTGCCAGTGTCGTCGCCGGGGCGTGGCGCCGGGACATAGGCCTCGCGGATTTCGAGGCTCTTGTCGGCCGCCAGCAGCTTCTTGATCTGCGTCGCCGTGGCATCGGCTTCAGCGCATCGACCTCGTATGTCCATGCTTGGCGAATGATCGACGATCAGCGCCATGACGTCCGGCAGGGCCTCGCGCGTTTCGTGCACGATGAGAGGGTTGGCGAGCGCCAGAAGTGCGATGGCGAAGGCGAGCGCGCGGGCCCAGGCGCCGCGTGCGCGCATCAGAAGCGCGTAGACGACGATTGCGACGGCCGCACCCGCAAGCAGCCACAACATTGGGAGTGGGATGTGGGGCGCGAAGTCGATGGCGTAGTTCATGTTGCGCGCGCTCTAGTGGCCAAGGCGTTCGAGGAGCGCTGGCGCGTGCACCTGATCGGTTTTGTAGTTGCCGGTGAAGGCATACATCACGACGTTGATGCCGAAGCGGAACGCCATTTCGCGCTGTTCGCTGCCGCCCGGCGAGACTTCCGCGATCGGGCGGTCCTGCGAATCGACGGCCCATGCCGCGGCCCAATCGTTGCTGCCGATGATGACGGGCGATACGCCGTCGCCGCCGCGCGCCGGCTGAGGGCCTGCGTCTGGATCGGGAGGCGGCAGCGCTTCCACCCAGACTTTGCCGCCGTCCCAGCGTCCCGGAAAATCCTGCAACAGGTAGAATGCCTTCGTCAGCACGTGATCGGACGGCACGGGTTGGAGCGGGGGCAGGTCGAGCTTGGCGGTCAGCCGGCGCAATGTCTGTTCGCCCGGCGAGTCCGCGCCGCGGATTGCTCCCAGCGAAAGATCGCGCGTGTCGAACAGGATGGTGCCGCCGTTGCGCATGTAATCGGCGATCTTGCTGATCGCCTGCGGCGACAGGTCCTGCTCGCGCGGATCCATCGGCCAGTAGAGAAGCGGGAAAAAGGTCAGATCGTCCTTCGCGATGTCAACGCCCATGGGCTCTTGCGGCTCATACGAGGTGCGCGCCTTGAGTGCGAGCCCGAGGCCGGTGAGGCCGGCCTTGCTCATTGCGTCGACGTCGGGAAGCCCGGTGATGACGTAAGCGAGCCTCGTGTCGAGGGCGGCCTTCATGTCGAACGCGTCGTCAGCGCGCGCAGGATGCACCAGGATGAAAGGAATGCAGAACAGAAGCGGCATCGCGCGGGCGACGAACGGATTGCGCGCGATGGCGACGAACCCGCGCAGCCGCAATGAAATCGCCATGTCTATGAGAAGAATCAGGATCGCAAACGCGAGCAGCGGCGCTTCCAGCTGCAACGCAGACACCCCACTATAGGCGATTGCTGCCGCGCCTAGGTCTCCCATCGGCGACAGGACGACATCGTCGCTCGCGGCATTGAGCGCGATCTGTGCGCCTTCTCCGCCGTAGAGTCCTGCGGGATGCGCGGCCGACGCGCGGAGTGTCGCGAGTTCCGAGCCGCGGAGCGGCTCCGCTTCTCCGGGCGGTTTACCCAAATGTCCAAACCCGTCGAGTGTTGCATAGGGCGGAAACACGGCTGCGGCGTCGGTGCCCATTTCGGACGGGCGGGCGCCGCCCGCCAGATCGAGCACGCGGCGCAGCATGTCGACATACAACCCCGACAACGGCAGGGACGACCATGCAGGTCCTGCCGTTACATGAAACAGCACGATCCAGCCTTTGCCCCGTTGGGCGGCCGTTACGAGAGGCGTGCCGTCCGTCAGCCGCGCCCAGGCGCGTTCGCCGAGTTCGACAGATGGTTCGGCGAGCACCTGCCGCGAGACTGTCACTTCGGGCGGAAGTGCGAGCCCGCGGAACGGGCTTGCGTCTAGGAAGGGCGCCAGATGCTGCGGCGCGGCCCAGGCGAGCGCACCGCCCAGATAGCGTCCGCCTACGCGCAGCTTCACCGGCACGAGATCGTCGACATTCGTCGTCATGCGTCCGCCGGCAAAGCGCAGAAGCACGCCGCCGTTCTCGATGAATTGCGCAACCCGGTCGTGATCGGTGCCGGACACATTTCCGACATCTGCCAGCACGAGCACCGAAACGTTGCGGGCGAGTGCGTCTTCGATGGTGCCTTTGCGCACGTCGGCATAGGGCGCAAGCGCGCGCGAAAGATAGAACACATCGGACAGAAGCGGCTGCTGGTTCTCCGTGTTGCTGGCCGATACGATCTCCACGGCGCGGCGGCGCGCGCCGGCACCGAGAAGCCTCACGGTGCCGGCGGAGTCTCCATTGGCGACCGCAAGGCGCTCGGTCTCATTGCGTACTTCCAGCGGCAGGACGATTTTGGCCGTGGTTTCGTTCTCGCCAGGAACAAATTTGAAATGCGCGGCGGCCAGACCTTCGCCATGCGAACCCTGCGCCTCGACATCGCCTTCGCGCGTGCCGTCCGTGCCTGCGCGGATCATCGTGACAAGAAAGCCGTCAGGTTCGTTGGACTGGGATTTGAGCGCGAGCGGCCCTTTGCCGGGTGCGTCTGCAAAAATCTTCAGATGACCGATGCGGGAAAGTTTCTCCGCAACTTTCTGCACGTCACCGTAATCGAGCCCGTCGCTGAGCCAGAATATTTCCGGCGCGGTGCCGAACTTCGCTTTGGCCAGCGAGGCCGCAGCGCGCATACGATCGGGCAAATAGGATTGCGGTATGAGGTCGCGCGCGTCGCGTTCGGCTTCTCCGGCATCGAGCAAGGTGACAGTGGGTGGCGTCGCGCCTGTGGTGGGCACGATGGCGACGGGGCGGTCGGTATGGGCGATATCGGCGAGGACATCCGCGATGGCAGCCTGCCGGTCTGTCCAGGATTGAGCCGCGGGCCAATCATTGTCGACGAACAGAACTATGGGGCCGCTGCCAGCAATCTTGGTCGATTGCCCGACGGAAGGAGCGGCAAGCGCCGCGATGACCAGCGCCGCGGCGAGGAGCCGCAACGCCAACAGCCACAGCGGTGTGCGTGCCGGAGTTTCCTGTGGCGCCGCAAGCCCGAACAGAAGGCGCAACGGCGGAAAGATGACACGGCGCGGCGCGGGCGGCGTGATCCGCAGCAGCCAATAAATGACGGGCAGGATAGCGAGGCCTGCCAGAATCCAGGGGGCGCCGAAGCTCAGGCCGGGCAGAAAGGACATGGCCGCGCCCTACGCAATGCGCAGCCGCGCATGAGCGCCGCCGAGATCGGCGTAGAGCGCCACGAGAGCGATTTCCGGGCGCCTGTCCGTACGATGCGTGAGATAGCTCCAGCCCAGACGCCGCGCCAGCGCGGAGACCGCTTCGTTGTGCGCTCGGAAACGCGCGCGATAGGGCTGCTGCACGATTTCCGCGCGGCCGAACAATTCGCTCTCGCTGCCGGTCGTCGATTCAAAGCGCGTGCGGCCGGCAAACGGAAAATCCTCTTCCGCGGGATCGACGATATGAACGAGATGCCCGGCAATGCCGGAATGCGCGAGGCGGCGCAAGGCACTCTCGAGCTCGCCCAATGGCGAAAGAAAATCGCTGAGCCAGACGAATTGCGCGTTCCTTCCGATCGGCGCATCGGGCGGCAGCGCCGAATCCGAAGGTGGGAGCTCAGCCAGCGCATGTGCGATCCGGCGCAAAGGGATGCGCCCCGTGGCGGGCAGATGGCCGTCGCCGAAGAGCGCGATGCGTTCTCCGCCCCGCACCAGCAGCGAACCCAGCGCAAGCGCAAGCACCGTGGCGCGATCGATTTTCGTGACTGTGGAGAAGTCCGACTTGAACCTCATATTCGCCGAGCCGTCGCGCCAAAGCCACACGGCTTCCGACGCTTCCCATTCGCGCTCGCGCACATACAGATTCTGGGACTTGGCCGATTGCCGCCAATCGACGGCCGTGCTGGGGTCTTCGCTGCGGTAACGGCGGAACTGCCAGAAAGTCTCGCCCATGCCGGATTTGCGCCGGCCATGCACGCCGAGGCTGACCGCGGCAGCAAGCCGCTCCGAAGCGGCGAGCAGGGGCGGCAATGTCGCGGCGAGCGTCTCCGCCTGCTCGCGCAAGGGATTCCATTCGCCGCTGCGGCGTGTCTCCGTCAAAGATTGCTCCGGCAAAGCCGGTCGATCACGTCGGTGATCGTGGCGCCTTCGGCGCGCGCCGAGAAATTGAGCGCCATGCGATGACGGAGCACAGGCTGCGCCAGAGCGGCGACATCGTCGATCGACGGCGCAAGGCGCCCCTCGATAAGCGCTTTCGCGCGGACGGCCAGCATGAAGGCCTGGCTTGCGCGCGGACCGGGTCCCCAGGAGATGTAACCGCGCAGATCGGGCGCGCCGCCCTCGTCGGGCCGCGCCGCGCGCACAAGACGCAGTATCGCTTCGACGACTTTCTCGCCTACCGGCAGATGGCGCACGATGTTTTGCGCTTCAAGAAGAGCTGCGGGCGCGAACACGGGTTTGGGCGCCGCTTCCTCGCCGAAGGTTGTGGCGACAATCATTTTCCGCTCGGCGTCGAGGTCGGGGTAACCGACATCGATCTGCATCAGGAAGCGGTCAAGCTGGGCTTCGGGGAGCGGGTAGGTGCCTTCCTGCTCCAACGGGTTCTGCGTGGCGAGCACGTGAAACGGTTTAGGCAGATCATAGCGTTGCGCCGCGACGGTCACATGCTTTTCCTGCATTGCTTGCAGAAGCGCGGATTGCGTGCGCGGGCTGGCGCGATTGATTTCGTCCGCCATCAAAAGCTGGGTGAACACCGGACCGCTCAGGAAGCGGAAAGAGCGGCGTCCCCCTTCGGCCTCTTCGAGTACTTCCGAGCCGATGATGTCGGCTGGCATCAAGTCGGGCGTGAATTGAATGCGTTTCCAGTCGAGCCCGAGAATGATGCCGAGTGTCTCGACCAACCGTGTCTTCGCCAGGCCCGGTACGCCGATCAGGAGGCCATGGCCGCCGGCGAGCAGGGTGACGAGGGCTTGATCCACCACCTCGCGCTGGCCGAAAATCACCTTGCCGATCGCCTCGCGCACCTTGGCGAAAGCCGCGGCAGCCGCTTCGGCATGCGCGACGGCCGAATTCTCCGTCGCAGCGTCGGTCTGGGTATTGTTCATATGGTCATCCTGGCGGCCGAGGTGGTGAGGCGTTCGGGCCGCCCGAGTTGCTGGTCCTGAGGCCGGCGCCTATGTTCGAATCGCAATGTGCGCCTTGCTGGGCGCGCTTTATGTTGCACCCCGGAGACGCGCGCGCAACTGCGAAAAGACTGGGCCGGGCGGCCCAGCGACGCACATCGTCGTGAGAGGGTAAAGAGGCAAGAATGACGCCGCCGGACGGCCTGCCCCTGGGACTTGCGAGCTTGCAGCGTGAAACGGCTGCCGGACGCGCGCTGCCGCCGGTGGAACGCTGGAATCCTGCCCATTGCGGCGACATCGATATCCGCATTGCCCGTGACGGCACCTGGTTCCATCAGGGTTCGCCATTCACGCGCCGGGAACTGGTGCGCCTCTTCTCCACCATCCTCAGGAAGGATGCCGACGGATTTCATCTCGTCACGCCGGGCGAGAAGATGCGGATTCAGGTCGACGACGCGCCCTTCATGGCGGTGCTCTTGCGTGTGGAAGATGCAGGCGAAAACCGGCGGCTCGTCTTCACCACCAATGTGGGGGACGAGACGGTCGCGTGCCCGGACAATCCGATCCGCGTCGAAACCAATGTTGGAACCGGCGAGCCCGCGCCCTACGTGCATGTGCGGCGCGGACTTGAGGCGCGCATTTCCAGGAACGTCTTCTATCAACTGGCCGACCTCGCGGTGCCCGGTGAAGGCGAGCATGCCGGCAAGCTCGGCGTGTGGAGCGAAGGGCGCTTCTTTCCGCTTGGGCCGCAATCATGAGCGGGAGCGGACAAGAATATGCCGACGCGCTGGCGCGCAGGATCGGTCAATCGGCACTCGAAATATTGCGGCCGCGCCTCCTGACGGAGCCTTCCGCCTTGCCGCTCGTGCCAAAGCGCGGCGACTACGATCTCGACCCCGCAGCCCGCCGCGAGCCGCGGGGCGAGCTTGCGCCGGCAGCCGTTCTATTGCCCATCGTGTTGCGGAGCGAACCGACAATTCTCTTCACCGAGCGCACCGCGCATCTCTCCCGCCATGCAGGGCAGGTGAGTTTCCCCGGCGGCCGCGCCAATCCCGACGATTTGTCGTTGGTCGAAACGGCGTTGCGCGAAACGCAAGAGGAGACGGGCATTGCGGCGGGCTATGTGACGATCGCGGGCTTTCTCGATCCCTACGAGACCGGAACCGGCTATGCGATCTTGCCCGTCGTGGGATTGCTGACGGAAGGCTTCGTGCTGATGCCGGATCCCAACGAAGTCGCGGAAGTGTTCGAGGTGCCGCTCGCCTTTCTGCTCGATTCGAAAAATCGCGAACGCCATTCGCGCGAATGGCAGGGCAGGCAGCGCAGCTATTATGCCTACAATTATAGCGGGCATTACATCTGGGGCGCCACGGCTGCGATACTCTCAGGTTTCGCCGAAAGGCTATCAACCGCATGATCCGCCTGCTTGCCATCCGTACGCTTCTATTCGCGGTGCCGTTCGCGATCTATGGAGTTTATTGGTTCCTGGCGCATCGGCGCACGGCGCAGAATGTGCCGGCCACCCCCTGGTCGCTGCTTTTCGTTGTGGGATTGTCGCTGGTGGCCATCAGCTTCATCTATGTCGGCCTGACCGAAGGCGAATCGACGAGCGGGGTGTATGTTCCACCCCATGTGGTGAACGGTCAGGTCGTTCCCGGTCAGGTGGAGAAGGCAAAAAAGCCGTGACGAAAAGGCTCGATCCCAAACGTGAGCGATGGATGTCCGCGCCCGAGACGCTGGCCGTCATGCTTGTGTTGACGGAGAATGGCGGGGCGGCGCGCTTTGTCGGCGGAGCGGTCCGCAACGCGTTGTTGGGTCGCGCCGTCTCGGACATCGACATTGCGACTCCGCTTGTGCCGCAGGATGTCATCCGACGACTGGAGGCGGCCAAGATCGCAGCCGTGCCCACCGGAATCGAGCACGGAACGGTGACGGCGATCGTACGCGACAAGCCGTTCGAAGTGACGACATTGCGCCGCGATGTGTCGACGGATGGACGACGCGCCGTCGTCGCGTTCGCGACGGATTGGGCACAGGATGCGCAGCGGCGCGATTTTACCATCAATGCGCTTTACGCGAGCGCCGACGGCGAGATTTTCGATCCTTGCGGCGGGCTCGGCGATCTCGAAGCGGGACGCGTGCGCTTCATCGGCGATGCGACGGCGCGCATCCGGGAAGACTATCTGCGCATCCTGCGGCTGTTCCGCTTCCACGCCTGGTACGGCAAGGGCGAGATCGACGCGGGCGCCTTGCGCGCTGCGGCCGCGGAGAAGGCCGGCATCGCACAGTTGTCGGGCGAGCGTATCCAGAAAGAGACGCTGCGCCTGCTCGAAGCGGAAGCTCCCGTGCCGATGCTGCGCGCGATGGCGGCTTGCGGAATCCTGGCGGATATATTGCCGGGGGCTTTGAATATCGCGCGCCTCGAGCGGCTCGCGGCCATCGACTCTGCAAGCTTCTTGACGCCTGATGCGGTATTGCGGCTTGCGGCGCTCCTGGCAAGCGATCCGGCGCAGGTGCAGGCGATCGCAGATCGTTTCAAGCTCTCGAACGCGGATCGCGCGCGGCTGGAAGACCTTGCGAACGCGAAGGAGAAGATCGTTTCCTATCTTTCAATTCGTGAAGTGCGCAAACTGCTTTATCGGATTGGCTCCGGACCTTTTAGGGATCGCGTTTTCCTGCGTTGGGCGGAGGACGTCAAGGAATCGAACGCCATTCAATGGCGCGCATTGCTCGCGCTGGCTGACGCCTGGGAGCGTCCCGTTTTTCCGCTCACCGGCCGCGAGGTGATGGCGGCCGGCGTCGCCGAAGGCCCGCTGGTAGGACGCATTCTAGCCGAAGTCGAGGATTGGTGGATCGACAGCGATTTCACCGAAGACGAATTCTCGTTGGCCGAGCGGCTCAAGGCCGTGGTGCAGGCGACTGCCTATTGAACCTCTCCAGGGATTTCCGCGGTGCCGTTTGAAATGATCGAATCTCTGAGTTTGCCGGGCGATCCGGCAAAACCGAATGAAGATGCGTTCGCACGTCGCGGCCGTGCCGCCGTGGTGATGGATGGTGCGACCGGATTGGGCGAACTTCTGATGCCCGGCAACAGCGACGCGGCCTGGGTTGCGCGCTTTGGCGCCAATCGCCTGATGGCCCATAGCGACGAAGGACTGACCCCGCACGATGCGGTCATCGCTTCGTTGCGCGACACGGAAAATTCGTTCGTCAATCTGCGGCGGCGAGCGCCGGCCGAAACCTACGAAATCCCGTTCTCTTCGATGATGTTCGTGACGCTGTCGGGATCCGGATTCGATGCGCTGTGGTTCGGCGATTGCGCGGTACTGGTCGCGCGGCCGGGCGGGGTGGTCGAGCTTGTCGGCGATGCGATGGAAAAGCGGTCCCGCGAAAGCGGGCGCGCGGCTGCGCTGGCGGCGAAGTTGGGTGAAAGCGCCGCGTCCGCCGGCGTACGCGATACATTTCTTCCTGCGTTGCGCGCCACCCGCAACCAAATGAACACGGGACGGCGCAGCTGGTGCTTCGGCCCCGACGCGCGGGCGGCGGATCATGTCGCATCGGCAAGAGTGTCCGCACCGATTGGAACCATCTTGCTGCTCGTTTCGGACGGGTTCCTCGCGCTCGCCAGCGATTACAACCGTTACGATGCGACGGGGTTGATGCACGCCGCGCGCACAAGGGGACTTGGGACATTGGGCGACGAATTGCGCGAGATCGAGGCCGGCGATCCGGACGGCGCGCGGTTTCCGCGCTTCAAGAAAAGCGACGACGCAACAGCATTGCTGCTCAGGATCGTCTGACGTTCACGTCGCGTGTTGAAGTATTTCCAAAGCGCCGAAATAGATCATGCGCAACGCCACATAGACCACGATGATCAGACCGGCATAGCTGATCCATGGGTGGCGCTGCAGCAGATTGGCGATCAGCGACGCGGCAAGGCCCATCAGTGCGATCGAGAGCAAGAGCCCGATCGTCAGTACCCAAACATGGTTCATGGCGGCGCCTGCCACCGCGAGCACGTTGTCGAGTGACATCGAGAGATCCGCGATGGCGATCTGTATGATGGCGCGGCGCAGATCGAATGTCGGTAGCTGCGAAGAGGCGTCGTCGTCCCATCCCGCGCGTTCATTGAGCGTGCTCATGCCCAGATCGTGCTCGCGAGAATGGCGTAGATCGCGATAAAGCCGCCACGATACCCACAGGAGAAGAACGCCGCCCGCGAACATCAAACCGATCATGGCCAGGATTTTCGCGGTGATGGTGGCCAGCACCACCCGCAGGACGACCGCTGCCACCAATCCCCAGAAAATGACCTTGCGCCGGCTGGGCCGCGGAACCTTTGCGGCGACGATGCCGATGACGACCGCATTGTCGCCGGCCAGCACGATGTCGATCAGGATCACCTGCAGCATCGCCGCAAGCGCCGGTGACATGATGTGGATATGGATCAAACGGGTCTCGCAGGACGCGCCGGCACTATGGCCAACGCGCTTCGGGCGGCAGGGACATCAAGATGGCCTCGATATTGCCCCCCGTCTTCAGCCCGAATTGTGTGCCACGATCGTGCAACAGGTTGAACTCCACATATCTCCCGCGACGCACCAATTGATGGACGCGATCCGCGTCGTTCCACGGAAGGTTCATCCGTTCTCTTACGATCTGGGGATAGACCTCCAGAAATGCGAGTCCCACATCGCGGGTAAATCCGAAATCGGCCTCCCAATCGCCGCTGTCGTGATAATCGTAGAAGATGCCCCCGGCGCCGCGGGCTTCGTTGCGGTGCGGCAAAAAGAAATATTCGTCGCACCATTTTTTGTAGCGCGCGTAATAGTCGGCGCCATGCCGGTCGCAGGCCTGCTTGAGCGCGGCATGAAAAGCCCTAGCTGCAGCCTCATCGGGAAACATCGGCGTCAGGTCAGAGCCGCCGCCGAACCATCTTTCGGTCGTCATGATATGGCGTGTGTTCATATGCACGGCCGGGACATGGGGGTTCTGCATATGCGCCACCAGCGAAATTCCGCAGGTCCAGAAGCGGGGGTCCTGGGCCGCCCCGCGCATTTGTCTGGCAAACTCCGGACTAAAGCTGCCATGGACTTCCGAAATGTTGACGCCGACTTTCTCGAATACGCGTCCGCGCATGATCGACATCACGCCGCCGCCGGCGTCGCTACCATCTTCGCTGGGACGGGCCCAGGTCTTGCGTTCGAAGCGGCCGGGTGCGCGGTCGGAAAGCTGACCCGTCAGTTCGGTCTCGATCTTTTCGAACTCGGCGCAGATGTGGTCGCGCAGCCCGTCGAGCCACGCTCGCATGCGTGTCTTGCGATCTTGGGCCGTGTTCGCTGGGGTCACTGCGGAAATCCGTTCGTTTGTCTCAAGGCTTCACCCAGTGCCATCGCACCCGCCTGTGCCACATTAAGGGAACGCAGGCCGGGCAGAAGGGGAATGCGCAGCCGCGCGTCGGCGGCATCGTGGACTTCGGCGGGAACACCCGCGCTCTCGCGTCCCAACAGAATCGTGTCTTCGGGCGCGAAGGCGAAATCGGTGTAGGGATGCAAGGCTTTGGACGTCAAGAGAACGAGGCGGTCGCCGCGCCGTCGGGTGCGCGCTTCGCACCAGGTGCTCCAGGAGGCGTGCCGCGTGACCTTCGCCAGTTCGAGATAGTCCATCCCGGCACGGCGAAGACCCTTGTCGCTGAAGACGAAGCCGCAGGGTTCGATGATCTCGATTTCCACCCCGAGGCAGGCTCCGAGACGAATCAGCGCGCCTGTGTTCTGTGCGATGTCGGGCTGGAAGAGGGCAAGACGCATCTCGGATCGGCTTCAAGGAGAAATCGAGGGCACCATAATGCTTCGCGATCTTCGCGCACGACCTTTAACGGACTTGCATTCGCGATGGAGGGCCGTTTCAGCAGCCTGGAACACCCGGCGCGATAATCGAGCGGTCGAGGCCCAAGTCTGTGATTTGCCGGGCAAATTCTGCGTCATCGTGCCGCAAGACCCTCCAAAATCGACTCTCTATTTTACGGCGCGGTTTCGACGTGCGCCGGTGATCCGGGGGTGGTGCATGCCAGGTTTTTCATCCCTCCCGGAACGCATCAATTCTCAGAAGGTGAGCCAGTGGCAAACGTGACAGCGGCCGAACCCACACGGCGCGACTTTCTCTATATCGCGACGGGGGCAGTGGGAGGCGTGGGCGTCGCGCTGGCGGCGTGGCCGTTCATCGATCAGATGAACCCCACCGGCTCTGTGCTTGCTATGGCTTCCATCGAGGCCGACATCTCCACCGTGCAACCCGGCCAGCAGGTGATTTTCACCTGGCGCAGCCATCCGCTGTTCGTCCGTCGCCGCACGCCGAAGGAGATTGCGGAAGCGCGCGCCGTTCCCGTCGAATCTTTGCCCGATCCGCTCGCCCGCAACGCCAATCTGCCCGATGACGCACCGGCGACCGATGCGAACCGCGAATTCAAGCCGGAGTGGCTGGTCGTCGTGGGGGTCTGCACGCATCTGGGCTGTACGCCGACCGTCCTCGAGGGCGATTACGGCGGCTGGCTCTGCCATTGCCACGGTTCGCAATACGACACCGCAGGGCGCATCCGCAAAGGACCCGCACCGCAGAATCTCGCTGTGCCGACCTACACCTTTCTGACCCCCACGCGCTTGAAGATCGGTTGAGGAGCGAAAGATGGCCGGCCAATCCACCTACGTTCCCAAATCCGCCCTCAGCCGCTGGTTCGATTCGCGGCTGCCGCTCATGCGGTTCGCCCACGACACGATGCTGACCTTTCCGACGCCCCGGAACCTGAATTTCTGGTACGCGTTTGGCGCAATCCTCACGGTCATGCTCGGCATTCAGATCGTCACCGGGATCGTGCTCGCGATGCATTACATCCCGTCGGGCGACGGCGCGTTCGACAGCGTCGAAAACATCATGCGCGACGTAAATTACGGCTGGCTGATGCGCTACATGCATTCCAACGGCGCCTCGATGTTCTTCCTCGCCGTCTATGTGCACATGTTTCGCGGCCTCTATTACGGCTCCTACAAGTCCCCGCGCGAAATTCTCTGGATCCTCGGCGTTCTCATCTTTCTCCTGATGATTGCGACGGCCTTCCTCGGCTACACATTGCCTTGGGGTCAGATGTCGTTCTGGGGCGCGACCGTCATCACCAATTTCTTCACGGCCTTCGATCAGATCCACAAAGGTCTCGGAACGGGAATTGCAACCTGGTTGTGGGGCGGGTTCGGCGTCAGCGATGCGACACTCAATCGCTTCTACAGCCTGCACTATCTGCTGCCGTTTGTGATCGCCGGCGTCGTGGGCCTGCACATCTGGGCCCTGCACGTGCCCGGCAACAACAACCCCTTGGGCATCGACGTGAAGGGCCCGCAGGACACGCTACCGTTTCATCCCTATTACACGATGAAAGACGCGTTCTATGTGGCGCTGTTTCTTATCCTGTATGTGGGGTTGGTGTTCTACGCGCCCAATCTGCTTGGGAACCCGGACAATTACATTCCGGCAAATCCGATTGTGACGCCGACCGACATCGTTCCCGAATGGTATCTGCTGCCGTTCTACGCGATGTTGCGCTCCATTCCGCAAAAGCTGATCGGCGTGCTCATCCTGTTCGGCGCGATTCTCACGCTCGCTTTCGTGCCATGGCTCGACACGTCGAAAGTGCGTTCCTGCCGTTTCCGTCCGATGCTGAAGGTCTTTTTCTGGCTTCTGGTCGTTGACTGCATCCTCCTGGGTTATTGCGGCGCGCAATCGGTCGATGCGTCCTGGACGCTGGGCGGCATCGATGTTGGCCTCGTCTGGGTCGCGCGCCTCGGCACGGCCTATTATTTCGGCTTCTTCTGGCTCCTCCTGCCGATCGTCGGACTGATCGAAACGCCCAAGCCTCTTCCCGCCAGCATTGCCACGGCAGTCCTGGCGCCGGCGGAGTGAGGAACATGAACATGCGCATCGCACTCGGTCTTGGAATTTCGCTTGGGATATTGCTCGGCGCAGCGAGCGTCGCCTCGGCACAGACGATCTCCCTTCCGGCGATTCCGCCGAAAGCCGAAAGCTTCTCGTTCGAGGGGCCGTTCGGGCATTACGACCGCGCGAGCCTTCAGCGGGGCTTTCAGGTCTACAAGGAGGTCTGTTCGGCCTGCCACAGCCTGAACCGAGTCGCGTTCCACAATCTCGACGAGGATGGCGGTCCTAGCTTCACAGAAGCTCAGGCGAAGGCGATCGCGGCCGGCTACAAGATTCCTGCGCCCCCGAACGACAAGGGCGATATCTTCGATGCCAACGGCAACCGGCTGACGCAAGCCGGCACCCTGGCCGATCATTTCCCGCCGCCTTTCGCCAATGACAATGCCGCGCGCGCGTCCAACAACGGCGCGCTCCCGCCCGATATGTCCGTCCTCGTGAAGGCGCGTACCGGCGGTGCGGCTTACGTCTTTTCCATTTGTTCCGGCTTCCATCAGCCCGTTCCGGCCGGTTTCACGGTGCTGGCCAACAAGTATTACAATCCGTATTTCGAGGGCCGGAACATCTCGATGCCGCCGCCCCTGACGGCCAATCAGGTCACCTATTCGGACGGCACTTCCGCCACCGTCGACCAGGAATGTCACGACATTGCGACATTCCTGTCCTGGACGTCCGAACCCCGGATGGAAGAGCGCAAGCATCTCGGCTTCGAGGTGATGGCTTTCATGCTGCTGCTTGCGGGCATGCTTTTCCTCACCTACCGCCGGGTCTGGCGCGACGCGCATTGATTGACGCGCTTCGCGTGATACAAGAATCCGCTTTTGGGTGAGCGGGTTCATGACGAAAACCGTTCTCGGCATTATCGGCGGCAGCGGCGTCTACGACATCGCGGGTCTTGAGCATGCGCGCTGGGACCGCGTGGTGAGCCCCTGGGGCGAGCCGTCGGACGCACTTCTGTTCGGCCGATTGGACGGAGTGGACATGATTTTCCTGCCGCGCCACGGTCGCGGCCACGTCCATTCGCCAACCACCATCAACTACCGCGCCAACATCGACGCCTTGAAGCGGGCAGGCGCCACCGACGTGATTTCCGTGTCGGCTTGTGGCTCGCTTCGCGAAGGTCTGGCGCCGGGCACGTTCGTGATCGTCGACCAGTTCATCGACCGAACGCATGCCCGAGAAAAGAGCTTCTTCGGCAAGGGCTTTGTCGCCCATGTCTCGATGGCGCACCCGATCTGCCCGAAGCTTGCGGACGCGCTTGTGGAAGCCTGCGGCCAGGAAGGCATTTTCCACGCCAGGGGCGGGATCTATCTGGCGATGGAAGGACCGCAATTCTCTACGCTGGCGGAATCCAATCTCTATCGCAGCTGGGGCTGCGATGTGATCGGGATGACCGCCATGCCGGAGGCCAAGCTCGCGCGCGAGGCAGAATTGCCCTATGCGCTTGTCGCCATGGTGACGGACTACGATTGCTGGCATCCCGACCACGACCACGTGACGGTCGATCAGGTGGTCAAGATCCTCGGCGCGAATGCCGACAACGCGAGACGGCTGGTCGCGCGCGTGGCGCCCAAGCTCGGACCGGAGCGCGCGCCGTCTCCGCTCGGCATCGAGCATGTACTCGATACCGCGGTCATCACGGCTTATGAGAAGCGCGATCCTGCCCTGTTCGAGAAGCTCGACGCGGTGGCGGGACGGATATTGAAGAAGACGTACTAAACGGCGCCGCGCCCGAGAGGTCCCCATGGATTTCAAGACCGTCATCCGTACCATCCCGGATTATCCCAAGCCGGGGATCATGTTCCGCGATATCACCACGCTTCTGGGAAATCCTCGCGCGTTCCGCCGGGCCGTCGACGAGCTCGTACAGCCCTATGCGGGGGTGCGTATCGACAAAGTGGCCGGAATCGAGGCGCGCGGGTTCATCATGGGGGGAGCAGTCGCCCATCAGCTTTCGACCGGATTCATCCCCGTGCGCAAAAAGGGAAAACTGCCCTGGAAGGTGCTCGGCGAGGATTATGATCTCGAATACGGCAAGGATCGCATCGAAATCCATACTGACGCCGTCAACCGCGGCGACCATGTCGTGGTGGTGGACGATCTGATCGCGACGGGAGGCACCTGCTTCGCCGCGATCAAGCTGCTGGAGCGCGCGGGCGCCAAAGTGGTCGGCTGTCTGTTCGTCATCGACCTGCCGGAGCTTGGCGGTGCGGACAAGATCCGTGCGCTCGGCAAGGAAGTCACGGCGCTGGTCAGTTTCGAGGGGCATTGAACGATCGGATGCGCGCAGCTCTTCCATGAAAATCGCCGGTAAGCCCTATCGCACCATCTGGCCGCATGACGACGGCTCGGTCGAGGTCATCGATCAGACAAAGCTGCCGCATGCGCTCGAAACGGTGCGACTGAATTCAGCGGCCGATGCGGCGCGCGCGATCAAGGCGATGGTCGTGCGCGGCGCGCCGCTGATCGGGGCGACAGCGGCTTATGGCGTGGCGCTGGCGATGCGCGAAGATGCGTCCGACTCGGCTCTCGATCGCGCACATGATCTGCTTCTCGAAACGCGACCGACGGCAGTGAATTTGCGCTGGGCCCTGGCGCGCATGCGCGACAAGCTGCGAAATCGTCCCCGGGGAGAGCGCGTGAAACTCGCTTGGGCCGAAGCGGCGTCTCTCTGCGAGGAGGATGTCGAAACCTGCCGCAGCATCGGCGAACACGGATTCGCAATCCTGCGCGAGGCCGCCGACAGGAAATCCGGCGCGACGCTCAACATCCTCACACATTGCAATGCCGGTTGGCTCGGCTGCGTGGATTGGGGCACCGCGCTGGCGCCGATCTACATGGCATACGACGCCGGCATCCTGCTTCATGTGTGGGTGGATGAGACACGCCCGCGCAATCAGGGTGCGTCGCTCACGGCCTTCGAGCTGGGCGGTCATAGCGTGGCGCACACCATCATCGCCGACAATGCCGGCGGCCACTATATGCAGGCAGGCCAAGTCGATCTCTGCATCGTGGGTACGGACCGTGTCGCCGCCAACGGCGATGTTGCCAACAAGATCGGTACCTATCTGAAGGCGCTTGCCGCGAAAGACAATGGCGTTCCCTTCTATGTCGCGCTTCCGTCGTCAACCATCGACTGGTCAATTCCCGACGGGCGCTCAATTCCGATCGAGGAACGCTCGACCGACGAGTTGTTGAAGATGACCGGGAGGCTTCCCGGCGGAGGGCTCGCCACCGTGGAAATCGCGGCACCCGGAAGCCCGGGCGCCAATCCCGGCTTCGACGTGACGCCTGCCCGCCTCGTCAGCGGTTTCATTACGGAACGGGGGCCTTGCGCCGCGTCGCGGGACGGGCTTTTGTCCCTTTTTCCCGAACGCCGCAAATAGCAGGACGAGATATGAAAAGCCGTTGGTCGGATGCCGAAGCGCGCGAGTTCATCACGCGCTATGAGCCGAAAGGCGTCAATGAGGATCTCGCGCTCAGGGTTTATACGACGCGGCTGTTGGGCGGCGATCCGCGACTCGTGCTGCATGGCGGCGGCAACACGTCGGTCAAAACCCATGTGAAGGATCTGCTCGGCGACACCGTCGAAGTGATCTGTATCAAGGGTTCCGGTTGGGACATGGGCGCGATCGAGCCAGCGGGCCTCCCGGCCGTGCGGCTCGCGCCGCTGCGCCGCCTGCTCGCGCTCGACAATCTGTCCGACGAGGACATGGTCAATTTCCAGCGTGTCAATCTGCTCGATTCGAATGCGCCCAACCCATCGGTCGAAACGCTGCTGCATGCATTCCTGCCGCACAAATTCATCGATCACACCCATTCGACCGCCGTGCTTGCGCTCACCGACCGGTCCGATGGCGACGCCCTGGCGCGCGAGGTGTACGGCGATCGCGTGGCCTATGTTCCCTACACGATCCCGGGCTTTGCGCTGGCCAAGAGCGTGGCGCAGGTGTTCGCGCGACATCCGGATGTCGAAGGCCTGGTGCTTCTGCAGCACGGAATCTTCTCCTTCGGTCAGACCGCGCAGGACGCCTATGAAAAGATGATCGCGCTGGTGAGCCTGGCGGAAGATCGCCTTGCGCGCGGGCGCAAAAGCTTTGCTGCCGTCAAATTGCCCGAGAATCTCGCGCGCACGGCCGACATCGCGCCCATCCTGCGTGGCGCTGTCGCGATTGCGCTGGGCGACGGGTCGTTCAAACGTCAAATCCTCGATTTCCGCAACACGCCGGCCGTGCATGCCTATGTAGGCGGCGCCGAACTCGAGCGCTATTCGCAGGTCGGTGTCGTCACGCCGGATCACACTATTCGCACCAAGAACTGGCCCCTTGTCGTGCCTGCACCCGAAGCGGGCAAGCTCGATCAATGGAAAAAGGATGTAGATGCGGCGGTCGATGCCTTTGTCGCGCGCTATCACGCTTATTTCGCCCGCAATAACGCGCAGGTCGAGCCGAAGAAAACCGAGCTCGATCCCTATCCGCGCGTCGTTCTCGTGCCGGGCAAGGGTCTGTTCGGACTTGGTGCATCCGCAAAGGACGCAGCCATCGCGGCCGACATCGCGGAGAACACAATCGAAGTGATCACGGATGCGGAAGCGACCGGAACCTATCGCTGCATCTCCGAGGCCGACATGTTCGAGGTCGAATATTGGTCGCTGGAACAGGCGAAGCTTGGCAAAGGCGTCGAGAAGTCGCTTGCGCGCCAGGTGGCGGTCGTCACGGGGGGCGGTTCGGGTATCGGAGCGGCCACGGCGAAGGCGCTCGCGCGGGCCGGCGCGGAAGTGGCCGTGCTCGACCGCGATCGCGCGACGGCCACCCAGGTTGCCCGCGAGATCGGCAAGACCGCGCTCGCCATCGGCTGCGACGTGACGAAGCCGGAAAGCGTGCGCGCGGCCTTCGACGAGATCGCCAAGCGGCTGGGCGGCATCGACATCGTGGTCTCCAATGCAGGCGCGGCCTGGCAGGGCAAGATCGGTGCGGTGGAGGACGAGATTCTGCGCCAGTCCTTCGAACTCAATTTCTTCGCCCACCACACGGTGGCGCAGCACGCGGTACGCATCATGGCGGCGCAGGGGACAGGCGGCTGCCTGTTGTTCAACGTGTCGAAACAGGCGGTCAATCCGGGCAAAGATTTCGGCCCTTACGGCCTGCCGAAGGCGTCGACGCTTTTCCTGATGAAGCAATATGCGCTCGATCACGGCAAGGAGGGCATCCGCGCCAACGCGGTCAATGCGGACCGTATCCGCTCGGGTCTTCTGACGGACGAAATGGTCGCGTCGCGCTCCAGCGCGCGCGGCGTCTCGGCGACGGATTACATGAGCTCGAATCTGCTAGGCCGCGAAGTGACGGCCAACGACGTCGCCGATGCGTTCGTCTATCTCGCGACGGCGACGAAAACCACCGCCGCCATCGTCACGGTCGACGGTGGAAATATCGAGGCAAGTTTGCGGTAGGCGCG
>JBEKLK010000012.1:0-21768 GCA_050010235.1 Rhizomicrobium sp. | reverse complement strand
GGACAACATGTTCGACAAGATCCTGATAGCCAATCGCGGCGAAATCGCATTGCGGGTTCTGCGCGCGTGCAAGGAACTGGGCATCGCTACGGTGGCGGTGCATTCCACCGCCGACGCCGATGCCATGCATGTGCGGCTCGCCGACGAAAGCGTCTGCATCGGGCCGCCTTCCGCGACGCAGAGCTATCTCAACATTCCGCAGATCATCGCGGCATGCGAGATCACCGGCGCCGAAGCGATCCATCCGGGCTACGGGTTTCTTTCGGAGAATGCGCGCTTCGCCGAAATCGTCGCCGAACACGGCATCACCTTCATCGGCCCGCGGCCGGAACATATCCGGCTGATGGGCGACAAGATCGCCGCGAAACAGGCGGTCAAAGGCCTCGGCATCCCGACCGTGCCCGGATCGGACGGTGCCGTCGGCTCCGACCGCGACGCCGCGATCATCGCGGCCAAGATCGGGTTTCCCGTGCTGATCAAGGCTGCGGCGGGCGGCGGCGGGCGCGGCATGAAAGTCGCGCGCAAGCCCGAGGATCTGAGCTTCGCGCTCGCCACGGCTCGGGCCGAAGCGAAAAGCGCCTTCGGCGACGACGCCATCTACATGGAGAAATATCTCGAGCGACCGCGGCACATCGAAGTGCAGGTGCTGGCGGACTCGTTCGGCAAGGTCGTGCATCTGGGCGAACGCGACTGCTCGCTGCAGCGCCGCCACCAGAAGCTGTGGGAAGAAGCGCCGTCGCCCGCACTCAACGCGGCGCAACGCGAATCCATCGGCAAGGTCGTCACCAATGCGCTCACCAAACTCGGATATCTAGGCGCGGGCACGGTCGAATTCCTGTTCGAGGACGGCGGCTTCTATTTCATCGAAATGAACACGCGGTTGCAGGTCGAGCATCCCGTGTCCGAAGCGATCACGGGCATCGATATCGTGCGCGAACAGATTCGCATTGCCGCGGGCGGCGCGATCGAATTCGAGCAGGAGGATGTTGTGATCTCCGGCCACGCCATCGAATGCCGCATCAACGCCGAGAATCCGTTCACCTTCCAGCCGTCGCCCGGCACCATCACGCAATTCCATGCGCCGGGCGGATTGGGCGTGCGCTTCGATTCGGGAATCTATTCGGGCTACCGCATCCCGCCCTATTACGACAGCCTGATCGGCAAGCTTATCGTCCACGGCAAAAACCGCAACGAATGCCTGATGCGCCTGCGCCGTTCGCTCGACGAACTCGTGGTCGGCGGCATCGACACGACCATTCCGCTGTTTCAGCAGTTGGTGCGCGATCCGGACATCCTGAACGGAGAGTATCACATCCATTGGCTGGAGCATTACCTCGCCGCGCATGGGGCGTAAGACGGCCTGCCCGATTCGGTCGACTCGGGCTAAGCTGCGGTCACAATCGGATCAGGGGAAACGTTCATGACCTTTCTTGCCAAGTGGGAGCCTCAACTCCTCAGCGTCCTGCGTATCGTTGCGGGCTTGCTCTTTCTGGAGCACGGCACGTCCAAGCTGCTGCATTTTCCGCATGTCGCGATGTTCGATCATCCGTTACCGATGATCATCATGGCGGCCGGCGCGATCGAACTCGTCGGCGGCTTCCTCATCACCATCGGACTGTTCACCCGCGTCGCCGCGTTCATCTGTTCGGGCGAGATGGCGGTGGCCTATTGGGCGTTTCATTTCAAGAGCAGCCCATTTCCGGTGTTGAACGAAGGCGAGGCCGCGATTCTGTTCTGCTTCGTGTTTTTGCTCATCGCCGCCGCCGGACCGGGCCCGTGGAGTGTGGACAGAAAATAGCGCCTTCGCCCCGAACCGTGCATTGGCTTTCGCGTTGAAGTAGAACGCGGCGGAGGACGACACGATGCACGGTTCGACGCGGCTCACTCCAGAACTATTGCTGCGGGCTTACGCGCAGGGCGTATTTCCCATGGCGGAACGGCGCGACGACCCGCTGCTCTTCTGGGTATCGCCCGAGAGCCGCGGCATCCTTCCGCTCGATCGCTTTCACGTCCCCCACCGTCTTGCCCGCACCGTCCGGAGCGACCGTTTCGGGGTCACCACCGATACAGCCTTCGCCGAGGTGATCCGCGCCTGCGCCGAACCGGCTCCCGGTCGCGACGACAGTTGGATCAACGCCGAGATCTCTGAGGTCTATACGGCGCTTCATCGCAGGGGCCACGCCCACAGCGTCGAATGCCGGCGGGACGGAAAGCTGGTGGGGGGGCTCTATGGTGTGCGCCTCGGCGCTGCATTCTTCGGCGAGAGCATGTTCTCGCGCGAGCGCGATGCGAGCAAAGTGGCGCTGGTCCATCTCGCCGCGCGTATGATCAAGGGCGGATTCACGCTCCTCGATACCCAATTCCTCACGGGGCATCTGGCACGCTTCGGCGCGGTCGAGATCCCGCGTGCGGACTATCTGGAACGTTTGGCAGACGCAGTGGGTCAGAAGGCTTATTGGCCCGCGCCGTCCGGCAATGTGGGCAGTTGCTCTTTCGCGCCTGCATCGGGCGAGGCGATCTTGACCGGAGCCGTCGACGCGACCGCGGGCGCAATCTGGCCCGGCTGGTTGGTGATACAGCTGATCACCCAGACATCGTAGATCGGATGCTGCATGCCGTTGAGCGACGGGCTCGAGGCAAGCATCCAGCCCGAGAAGGCCTTGCGCGAGGGCTGGTCGGGGCGATTGTCCTCGATCTGGACGAAGGCCGTCGTTTCCGGCGTCTCGATCTGCGGCGTCGAATAGCAATAGCGCGCCGTGATCGTGAGCGTGGCGTATCGCACCGGAACGCCGATTGGCGCGTAAATGTTGACGGCGCGGCCCGTGATCTTGTCGAGCCCCTTCAGCACGACCTCGCGCTTGACGCCGTCCTTGCCCGGCACGGCATCGGCAACCGAGAGCACATGGCTCGATCCCGGCATATCAAGGGTCACGCTGTCGTCCTGGGCCCAGGCCGGAAGCGCGAGCACCGCGAGACTCGCCGCTGCGAAGGAATGGCGCCGCCACATGGTCATTTGCTTCCCGAGGAATTGCCGTAGATCGCACGTGCGATCAGGCTCATGAAATCGACCGAACCTTGGGTATTGGTGATCTCGCCGCCTGCCGCCAGCATCTTGTCGCTGCCACCCGGCTGAATGGCGAGATAGGAACTGCCCAACAGGCCGGCCGACGTGATCTTGATCGACGAATCGTCCGGCACCGGAACGTCGTTACGGATGTTCAAATGGACGATCGCGGCATAGCTTTTCGGATCAAGCGCCAGGCTTGAAACCGTGCCGATCTTGATCCCGTGCAGGCGTACGTCGGTTCCGGTGACGATGCCGTCCGCGCTGGAAAAGCGCGCCTTCACGTCGTAGCCGCCGATCCGTCCGGTGCCGGTCGTCGTGTAGGCGAAAAACAGAAATGCCGCCGCGACCACCACAACGATGGCGCCGATCAATGTTTCGACGGTGTTGTTCTGCATGGCTTTCCTATTCCGGTTTCCAGGCCTGGTAATCGCCCGTAGCGGGCGGCCGTTCGCCCTTCGCCGCAAGGCTTCCCTCGGGGTGATAGGCGCCGTCCGTGCCAGTCAAGTTGGGCTGATGCTCAAGCCCCCACGATTTCGGCGTCAGCGGCGCGATTGTCGGCGGTTCCTTGAAGGTGTGGTGCAACCAGCCATGCCATTCAGGCGGCACGCGGGAGGCTTCGACGGTGCCGTTATAGATGACCCAGCGGCGCACGCCCGTCTTGTTCTGGTAATAGCGATTTCCGAATTTGTCGGTGCCGACCGCGTGGCCCGAGAACCACGTCGTCATCAGCGTGCCGGGCGTGGCGCCGCGCCACCAGATGAACATCAGTCGGAGCAAGGACATCATCTACGCGGCCTGACAAGGGATTCGAGCCGGACTATAGGTGCCTCATCGCGCCCGCGCCACGCAACCGGATAGCGCACCGGCGGTGGAATCTACGCATGTCCCGGTTCGGCCGCGATATCCACAAAAACCGGTACCGTCATCGAAGTGAAAAAATTTTTTGGGCGATTCCGAAACCCCGCTTGACTCGCGGCTTTTTGGCCAGAGCTCGAGCCACGATATGTGGTGGGTAATATTTGATTAACCACTTACCGCTTGCACGCCCCCGCTGTGCGTGCCCATACTTGGCCCCTGTCGCTCATCGCGGCACCAAATCTGGCGGACGCTACCAAGCCTAGCCGCCGGTGGTCCTTCTTGGCAAACAGGACCCCGGCGACCGGAAAACTGTCCCCAAAATGGTGGCCCCGAGGGCTTTTGGAAGCACATCAGAGTTGCTGGGGGCTATTATGCGTATACGGCGTCAGTTCACCGTCGAAGGTCGTTCGCCCTACGAGGGCATCGCATTCCGAAGTGCGTCGAGCGAGATCCGAAATCCCGACGGTTCGATCGTCTTCCGCCAGGCCGCCATGGAAGTGCCCGCGGATTGGAGCCAGGTCGCTTGCGACGTGCTGGCTCAGAAATATTTCCGCAAGGCCGGCGTGCCCTCGCAACTCACGGCCGTGGCCGAGAAGGACGTGCCTTCGTTTCTCTGGCGCCATGAAGCCGACGGCGCGGAACGCACCGGCGAGAATTCCGCCAAACAGGTTTTCAACCGGATGGCCGGCACCTGGGCCTATTGGGGCTGGAAAGGCGGCTATTTCGATAGCGAAACCGATGCGCGCGCGTTCCATGACGAACTGTGCAACATGCTCGCGAGCCAGAAGGCCGCGCCGAATTCGCCGCAATGGTTCAACACGGGCCTCCACTGGGCCTACGGCATCGATGGGCCAAGCCAGGGCCACTATTATGTCGACCATGTCTCCGGTCGGCTGGTGAAATCCGCCTCGTCCTACGAGCACCCGCAGCCGCACGCCTGCTTCATCCAAAGTGTGAAGGATGACCTCGTAAACGAAGGTGGCATCATGGATTTATGGACGCGGGAAGCGCGTCTGTTCAAATACGGGTCGGGCACTGGCACCAACTTCTCGAGCCTCCGCGGCGAGAACGAAAAGCTCTCAGGCGGGGGCAAGTCGTCCGGTCTGATGAGCTTCCTCAAGATCGGCGACCGGGCGGCCGGCGCCATCAAATCGGGCGGCACCACGCGCCGCGCGGCCAAGATGGTGATCGTCGACGTCGACCATCCCGATATCGAGAACTTCATCGACTGGAAGGTGATCGAAGAGCAGAAGGTCGCGGCCCTCGTTGCCGGCTCCAAGCTCGCAGAGAAGCACCTCAAGGCCGTCATGCGGGCCTGTATCAATTGCGAGGGCTCGGGCGACGATTGCTTCGATCCCAAGAAGAACCCGGCGCTGCGCCGCGAGGTAAGGGCAGCCCGCAAATCGATGATTCCCGACAATTATATCGAGCGGGTTATTTCGTTTGCGAAACAGGGCTACCGGGAAATCGACTTCAACTTCCCGACCTATGACACCGACTGGGATTCGGAGGCCTATCTGTCGGTCTCGGGCCAGAATTCGAACAATTCCGTGCGGGTCACCGATGGCTTCCTGCGCGCTGTGCAGGACGACGCGGATTGGACCTTGAGCTATCGCGGTGACGGCAAGCCTGCGAAAGTTCTCAAGGCGACAGAGCTTTGGGACAAGATTTCGTTCGCTGCCTGGGCCTGCGCCGATCCTGGCATCCAGTTCCACACCACCGTCAACGATTGGCATACCTGCCCGGCGGGCGGACCGATCCGCGCTTCCAATCCGTGCTCGGAATACATGTTCCTGGACGACACGGCCTGCAATTTGGCGTCGCTCAACCTGATGGCGTTCCGCAAGGACGTCGACGGCAAGAAGATGTTCGACGTGGCTGCCTTCGAACATGCCGTCAGGCTGTGGACGATCGTCCTCGAGATCTCCGTGCTGATGGCGCAATTCCCGTCCCGGGAAATCGCCCAGTTGTCCTACGACTACCGTACGCTCGGACTCGGCTTCGCCAACATCGGCGGCCTCCTGATGGCGGCCGGCATTTCCTATGACAGCCGGGAGGCGCGCGCGATCGCAGGCGCGATGTCCGCCGTCATGACGGGCGTGTCCTATTCCGCATCCGCCGAGATGGCGGGCGAACTCGGGCCGTTCGGGGAATATGGCGCCAACAAGGATTCGATGCTGCGCGTTGTGCGCAACCATCGTCGCGCCGCGCACGGCGAAACGAAGGGCTATGAGGGCCTTGCCACTCTACCCGTACCCCTCGATCTGGCGGCATTGCAGGACCGCGCGCTGGCTGACGCCGCGAAACGCGCCTGGGACGATGCTCTCGCGCTCGGCGAAGCGTTCGGATTCCGCAATGCGCAGGCGACCGTGATTGCGCCCACCGGCACGATCGGTCTCGTGATGGATTGCGATACGACGGGTGTCGAGCCCGATTTCGCACTCGTCAAATTCAAGAAGCTTGCGGGCGGCGGCTATTTCAAGATCATCAATCGCTGCGTGCCCGAAGCGCTGGGCGGCCTCGGTTACGACCAGGCGCAGATCGACGACATCGTGGCCTATGCCGTCGGGCACGGCACGCTTGAGAGCCTTCCGTCGGGCGTGACGCATGACGCGCTGCGGGCGCGGGGCTTCGGCGAAGAGCAGATCGGCGCGGTCGAAGCCGCGCTCGAATCGGCTTTCGACATCCGATTCGTATTTAACAAATGGAACTTGGGCGAGGCGTTCTGCACCGAGACCCTGAAGCTCGACGCCGGCGTCCTGGATGCGCCCGAATTCGACCTCCTGAAGACGCTGGGCTTCTCCAAATCCGAAATCGAAGCAGCCAATCTGCATGTGTGCGGTGCGATGACCCTGGAAGGCGCACCCCACTTGAAAGATGAGCATCTGCCCGTCTTCGATTGCGCCAATCCCTGCGGCCGGATCGGAAAGCGCGCGCTTTCGGTCGAAAGCCATATCCGGATGATGGCCGCGGTGCAGCCTTTCATCTCGGGCGCGATCTCCAAGACTATCAACATGCCCAACAATGCCACCGTGAAGGAATGCGGCGAGTCCTACATCCTTTCGTGGAAACTGGGGCTGAAGGCCAACGCGCTCTATCGCGACGGCTCCAAGCTGTCGCAGCCGCTCGCCAGCCAGATTTTTGCGCTGGACGACGAGGTCGATGAGCTCGAGGAAGTTCTGGCCGCGCCGCAAGCCGCGCGCACCACGGTCATCACCGAGCGCATCGTGGAGAAGGTGATCGAACGCGTGGTGAGCCGCGAGCGCGAACGCCTGCCCCAGCGCCGCAAAGGCTACACGCAGAAGGCCGTCGTGGGCGGTCACAAAGTCTATCTGCGCACCGGCGAATATGAGGATGGCCGCGCAGGTGAAATCTTCATCGACATGCACAAGGAAGGCGCGGCCTTCCGCAGCCTGATGAACAATTTCGCCATCGCCATCTCGATCGGCCTCCAATATGGCGTGCCGCTCGAGGAATTCGTCGAAGCCTTCACCTTCACCCGCTTTGAACCGGCCGGTCTCGTGATCGGCAACGATTCGATCAAAAACGCTACCAGCGTGCTCGACTACATCTTCCGCGAGCTTGCCGTGTCCTATCTCGGCCGCACCGATCTGGCCCATGTGACGCCGGCCAAGGACGAGGATCTCGGCCATGGCAGCGATGCCTCCGGCGATCGGCCGGAAACGGCGGCGAAGGAATTCGCGCAAACGATTTCGCGCGTGACATCCTCCGGCTTCGTGCGCGGTCAGTTCAAGTCGCTCGCCGTCGTGCGCGGCGGCGCGCAGCCCAAGATGCTGGCCGAGCATGATCACGACCACATGCCGGCCCATGTCCACGAAGACGTTATCGCGGAATTTCTGGGGACCGAGGACAACACGCCCGTCGAAGACACGCTCAGCGAGATTCGCGCGAGCGTGCTGGAGGCGGCGCAAGCCAATGCCGGCAATCCGGTCGGCGACGTGATGACGGCGCTGGGCAACCGTTTCGCGCAGGCTGCACAAACGGCCGCCGACAAAGCCGGCCAGCGCCGTGAAGCCTATGCCAAGCGCGCGGCGGAGGCCCGGATGAAGGGATATGAGGGCGACGCGTGCGGAAATTGCGGCAATTTCACTCTTGTCCGCAACGGCACCTGCATGAAGTGCAATACCTGTGGAAGTACAAGCGGTTGCAGCTGAGGCGTTGAATTCGTAACTTGAAGCTCAATCTCCCTCTCGACCTGCGGGATGAGGGAGATTTGACTTGAATTCGTTCAGTCCTGCGGCAAGGGGATGAATTCCGTTTCGCCTGGGATATGACCGAAGCGCTGGGCCTGCCAATCCGCTCTCGCTTGCTCGATGCGCTCCATCGAACTGGAAACGAAGTTCCAGTCGAGATGGCGCGGACCATCCAGCGGGGACCCGCCGAACAGCATTGCGTGCGCCTTTCGCGACGCCGAAATGACGACGTTTTCGTTCGCGTCGAACACCGCCATGTTGCCCGCTTCGAAAGTTGTTCCGCCGATATCGACCGTACCATCGATGACAAGCACGCCGCGTTCAGCGTGTTCGTTCGTCAGAGGGAGCGCGCTTTGCGCCGAAAAATGCGCATCGGCATAGAGCGTTCCAGAAAACACTTTGACGGGCGAGGCGAGCTCATAGGCGTGACCTGCAATCAGGCGCAGATGGACGCCACCCTCGTCCCGCACCGGTAGTTCGCGCATCGCGAAATGATCGAAGCGGGGTGCAGCTTCTTCATCCGGTTTCGGCAGCGCAACCCAAGTCTGGATGCCATGGAGCGTATGACCGGCGGCGCGCACATCGGGCCCGGTCCGTTCCGAATGCACAATCCCCCTGCCCGCCACCATCCAGTTCACGTCGCCGGGCTCGATCGTCTGCACCGAACCGATATTGTCCCGATGCACCTGCGAACCTTCGAACAGATAGGTGACAGTTGCCAACCCGATATGCGGGTGTGGCCGCACGTCAATCCCTTTTCCCGGTGGAAAGCACGCCGGCCCGAAATAATCAAAGAAAACAAACGGGCCGACGGACCTCCGTTCGGCCGACGGCAGCATGCGATGAACCATGAAGCCATCGCCCAGATCGTGCGTACGTCCCTGGAGCAGGATCATGGCGTCACGGAATCTTGGATTCATAGGCATCGAGCGTGCGCGCCGAATAGACGAGCGCAGCACCCGCATTGACCATGATCGCGACACCCAGCGCATCGACGATCTCTTCCTTCGACGCGCCCGCTTTGATCGCGGCGTCGGTATGGGCGTTGATGCAGCCGTCGCAACGGAGCGAAACGGCGACACCGAGAGCGATCAACTCGCGCGTCTTCGCGTCGAGATGTTTCGAATTGGAATTGGCATGGTGGAAAGCCGCATAAGCCTTCACAATCTCGGGATTGATGTCCGACATTTCCTTGATCGACGCGCCGACCTGGTCGCGATACGCGGCCCAATCCATCATCATGATACGATAGTCCTCCGCTGGTGCGCGGCAACTCTATCGCAGGAAAAATCTCTGCGCCATTGTTCGCCCAATGACGGAAGCTTCAGGCGCGGTCGACCCGGCAGGCGTAGCAACCGCGGCGCGCGAAATGGATGTGGATATAGTCTGTGTCGGCTCGAGCGAACAGACGCGCAAGCAGCGGCTCGACTCCGCTGCCATCGATGACATCGGCATCGACCATCGATCCGTCCGGGTCGTAAGCCCGAACCGACAGGATGCGGCCGAGCAACACCGGCGGGAGGTCGCCCGCACGGTCATAGGTCATCCGCGCGGTTTCGCGCACGAAGATCGGTCCGGCGGCTCGATAGGGCGAATGGGCGGGCTGGTGCTCGAATGGAAGCAGCAGCAGGCGCTCGCCGGGCTCGGCGTCTTCGAGACTGACGCGACACGGGAACCCCGGCTGAGCATCGGCGACCATACGGCGCATGCCCCGCTCGACGAGCTGGGCATCGCTCAGTGCCATCAACGGCTCGAACGGCGTGGACGAAAGTCCCCGGAAGCGGAATGGCATGGCGACCTCGCACGGTTACGGCAACGCTCTTGTGCCCCGGCTGCAATGCCGGCTTCGACCCGATTCTTGCCGGAACGGCACGGAGCTTGCGACGTCTGCCCCGTGCGTACCGAACCGAGACAGCCCCTGTGAAATACCTGTTTGCCCTGCTTTTCAGCCTGACCGCCTTCGGAGCGGCCCATGCCGGCGCCTTGTCGGCGGATCCGAAGGCCGTCGCCAGCATCAAGGCGGGCCACCACGATTGTCCCCACTGCAATCTGGCGGGCGCCGACCTTTCCAATCAGTGCGTCAAGCAAGGCAATCTCGAGGGCTCGGACTTTTCCCACGCGAAATTGTTCCTGATGTGCATGTCATTTGCGGATTTCCGCGGCGCCTCGTTCCGTGACACGGACCTGGCAGGCGCCAATCTCGCCCACGCGAAACTCGACAACGCCGATTTCTCAGGTGCCCAACTTACGATCACGAGCTTCAAGGGCACCGATCTCAGCCACGCCAAAGGACTGACGCAAAAGCAACTCGATCAGGCCTGCGGCGACGCGGGCACAACCCCTCCTCCCGGCCTCCATATGAAGACCTGTTCCTGATTTTTCATGCCTAGGATTCACTTACCCCCGTCCGCGGATGTACCGGACGGGGGTCTTTTTTTGCGCGCTACTCGGCGGCCTGCGGCAAATCTTTGGGCTTCCAGCGCAGCACCGGCTTACGCGCGGCAGCCGTTTCATCGAGCCTGCGTCGCGGGGCCAGATGAGGGGAGCCTTCGAAACGGTCGAGCTTGCCCGCCTTCGCCTCCTTCGCCAGTTCGCGCAACACGTGCACGAACTGGTCCAGGCTCTCTTTCGATTCGGATTCGGTTGGCTCGATCAGCATCGCGCCGTGAACGACCAGCGGGAAATACATCGTCATGGGATGAAAGCCCTCGTCGATCATCGCCTTGGCGAAATCGAGCGTGCTAACGCCTGAGCCCTCAAGGAACGAATCGTCGAACAGCGCCTCGTGCATGCACGGACCGCCAAACGGCGCGCTCATTACGTCGCTCAACGACGCCAGAATGTAATTGGCCGACAGCACGGCATCTTCGGATGCCTGCCGGACGCCGTCCGCGCCGTGGCTCAGCATATAAGCAAGCGCGCGCACGAACATACCCATCTGGCCATGGAACGCACACAGGCGGCCAAACGGCTTCGTGCCTTCGGGCACCACCTCGCGATCCTCGACAAGACGGAATCCCTTCGCGTCACGCACAAGCAGCGGCAGCGGTGCAAACGGCGCAAGCGCCGCGGACAGCACGACCGGGCCCGCGCCGGGTCCACCGCCGCCATGCGGCGTCGAAAAGGTTTTGTGCAGATTGATGTGCATCGCATCGACACCGAGGTCGCCGGGACGCACACGTCCCGCAATCGCATTGAAGTTCGCACCATCGCAATAGAAATAAGCGCCCGCCTGGTGCACCGCGTCGGCGATCTCCCGGATGCGACGCTCAAACAGGCCGCAGGTGTTGGGATTGGTGAGCATGATGGCAGCGACGTCGGGCCCAAGTTTCGCCTCAAGCGCGTCAGCATCAACATGACCGTCGTTTTTCGCCGGAACTTCATCGACCGTGAAGCCCGCAAACGCGGCTGTGGCTGGATTGGTGCCATGCGCCGAAGACGGCACGAGAACGCGAGGGCGCTTCTCGCCGCGCGCTTCGAGCGCGGCGCGGATCGTGAGCAGTCCGCACAGCTCGCCATGCGCGCCTGCCTTGGGGCTCATTGCCACGGCGGGCATACCGGTCAATTTCGTGAGCCAATTCATCAATTGGGAAATCAGCGCCAGCGCGCCCTGCACCGTCTGTTGGGGCTGCAACGGATGAATGTCGCCAAAGCCGGGTAACCGCGCCATCTTTTCATTCAAGCGCGGATTGTGCTTCATCGTGCAGGAGCCGAGCGGATAGATGCCCGCGTCGATCGCGTAGTTCATGCGCGATAGCCGCACATAATGGCGGATGACTTCCGGTTCTGAGAGACCCGGCAACCCGATCGGCGTCCTGCGGCGTAACCCGGCTAACCGCGTCTCGGACAACTGCACTTCGGGAATGTCGACGCCTGTCATGCCCGGCCGACCAAGTTCGAAAATCAATCCTTCCTCATGATCGAGCCCGCGATCGCCGGAGATCGTCTGAAGACGGCGAGGCTCGGCTTCGCCCGCGCCACTGGGGCGTCCCTGATTGTTCATCATCGCACGACCTCCGCAAGCGCCTTGGCATAGGCGTCGCAATCTTCGTCGGTTACGGTTTCGGTGACGGCCACGATCAGCAGATCGCCGACATCAGGATGATGCGGCAGGAGGCGCGATACGGGCACGCCCGCAAGGATTCCCTTCGCCGCCAGTGCATCGACGACGCCCGCCGCCGGTTTCGGCAATTTCAGGGTGAACTCGTTGAAGAACGATGGAGTAACGAGCGACACGCCGGGCACTTGCGAGATCTTGTCGGCAAGAGACGAAGCGCGCGCGTGATTGGCCCGCGCCAAACGGGTGAACCCTTCTTCGCCCAAAAGCGAAAGATGGATCGTGAACGCGAGGCAGCACAGCCCCGAATTCGTGCAGATGTTGCTTGTCGCCTTTTCACGGCGGATATGCTGCTCGCGCGTGGAAAGCGTGAGCACGAAACCGCGCTTGCCGTCGGCGTCCGTCGTCTCGCCGCAAAGCCGGCCCGGCATCTGCCGAAGGAATTTCTCGCGCGTGGCGAAAAGCCCGACATAGGGGCCGCCGAAGTTGAGACCGTTGCCGATCGACTGACCTTCCGCGGCAACAATGTCTGCGCCCATGGCGCCAGGGGATTCCAACAAACCCAGCGATACGGCCTCCGTCACCACCGCGATGAGCAGTGCGCCTTTCGCGTGCGCCGCTTCGGCGATCGGTCGCAGATCGCGGACCAATCCGAATACATCGGGATTCTGCACCACGACGCATGCCGTTTCGCCGTCGATTCGCGCCGCAAGGTCCTCCGCGCGACCCGGCAGAACAGGTGCGCGCACGACCTCTCCAGCAAGAGACGCGACGGTCTCGACTGTTTCCGCGTAATGCGGGTGCAGACCACCCGACAGGATGGCTTTGGGCCGTCGCGTGATGCGCTGCGCCATTTGTACCGCTTCAGCCGTGCCCGTCGAACCGTCATAGAGCGACGCGTTCGCCACTTCCATACCGGTGAGGAGCGCCACTTGCGTCTGGAATTCGAACAGATATTGCAGCGTGCCTTGCGCGATCTCCGGTTGATAGGGCGTGTAGGAGGTCAGAAATTCCGAACGCTGGATCAGATGATCCACGGCGGCCGGAACATGGTGGCGATAGGCGCCGGCACCGCAGAAGAACGGCACACTGCCGGCCGAAACGTTTGTGGCTGCAAGCCGCGACAGCGCGCGCTCGACCTCGAGTTCGCCCTGATGATCGGGAAGGTCGAACGCGCCGCGACCGACGACGGCCTCCTTGGGCACATCGCGAAACAACGCATCGATATCGCGCACGCCGATCTTGCCCAGCATGGCTGCGCGATCGTCATGGGTTAGCGGGTGATAACGCATCCGATCAAAGCCCTTTCACGAATTCCGCATACTGGGCTTCGCTCATCAGCTTGCCCAATTCGCCCTTGTCGGCGATTTTCAATTTGAAGAACCAGCCCTCGCCTTCGGGGTCGGCATTGACCTTCGCGGGATCCGCGGCGAGCGCATCGTTGGAGCCAGTGATCTCGCCTGCGATCGGCGCATAAACCTCGCTCGCCGCCTTGACGCTTTCGACCACGGCTGCTTCGCCGCCTGTGCCGACCTTGCGGCCTTTTTCCGGCAGTTCGACGAACACCACATCACCCAATTGTTCGGCGGCGTATTTGGTGATGCCGACGGTCGCCTCGTCGCCTTCGATGCGAACCCATTCGTGCTGGTCGGTAAATCGCGTTTCGCTCATCTGGTACCCCATGGATTTCAAGAATTGCGTTTGTAGCCGTGCGGAACAAAGGGCATCGGCGCCACGCGCGCCGGAAGAGCTTTTCCCCGTACCATCAGGACGATCTCGCTGCCATCACCGGCAAACGGCGTATCGACGTAACCCATCGCGACCGGCGCATTGAGGCTCGGCCCGAAACTACCGCTGGTGATCCTTCCGATGATGCGTCCGGTCTTGTCGGTGATCTCAGTGCCATCGCGCGCAGGCGCCTTGCCCTCGGGACGGATGCCGACGCGCTTCTGGGAGGTGCCTTCGAGCAGTTTGCCCATGATCATTTCCGCGGCCGGAAAATCCTTGTCCATCTTGCGGCGCTTGCCGATCGACCAGGCAAGATTGGCCGTGATCGGGTCGACGGTCTCGTCCATGTCGTGGCCGTAGAGGCAGAGCCCGGCCTCCAGCCGCAGCGAATCGCGCGCGCCCAGACCGATGGGTAGAACTTCCGGCTCCTTGAGCAGCAGACGCGCAACGCGCTCGGCGTCTTTCGCCTCCAGTGAAATCTCAAATCCGTCTTCGCCCGTGTAGCCCGAGCGGCTGACGATGGCGGGCGCGCCTGTCACGGTGAAGCGGCCGACTTTCATGAACGTAAGCTTCGCGGTTTCGGGCGCGTGGCGTGCGAGCACGGCCCCGGCGGCTGGCCCCTGCAATGCGAGCAGCGCACGTTGGGGTTGGGGGGTGAGTATCGCAACTCCGTTCAGCTTTTCGGCGATATAGCCGAAGTCGCCTTCTTTGCAAGCCGCGTTGACGACGAGGTAGAGCGCACCCTCTCCTGTAAGGCGCGCCACCATGAAATCGTCCTTGATGGTGCCCTGCTCATTGAGCAGCAACGCATAACGCTGCTGACCGTCCTTCAGGCCCGCGATATCGGCAGGCGTCACACGCTCCAGCGCACGCGCGGGGTTGTCTCCCGACAGGAACGCTTGCCCCATATGCGAGACGTCGAATAATCCGGCGCTCGCGCGCGTGTGCAGGTGCTCCTTGAGAATGCCTGAGGGGTACTGAACCGGCATTTCGTAGCCGGCGAACGGCACCATCTTGCCGCCGAGCTCCAGATGGAGCGCGTGGAGGGGCGTTCGGCGAAGCGAATCCTGCGGCGTATCGGCCATGGCGGTCCGGCAAAGAGGTTGAGCCCGCGAACGCCAGCAAGCCGGTATCCGCGCCCCTCTGTCATGGGACCTGAGAGATTTCGCCGGAGCCCGGCTTACCCCTTCGGTGAGGACGGCCGCTGCGGTCGCCCTGCTTTCCAGAAGTTCATCTCCGAACGCGGTCCTTTGTGCCTGAGAGTTTCCGGGGCGGTTGCTCCTTCGGCGCCCGTCGCAACGGGTCTCTCCCGCGAGGGATCATGTGATGGCCGAACCGGCGCGCCTCTCGGCGGGCGGGATCGTTGCAGTGCATCATAGGGGGGACGGTTGGCGAGTCAACGTGAGGCGGTATTTGGGCGCGCGCCGCACACAGGTTTATGGCAAGAAAAGTATCAACTGCCCCAAAAGAGCTGCGCGACCAGCAGCCTCAGAAGCACACCGATGCCAAAAAATGCGACCGCGATGCCCGAGCCGTGATTGATGATGCGCATCACCCGGGCGTCGATGCGCGCGTGCAGAAAGCCGACAACCGTCGTCAGCGTGAACCACCACAGCATTGCTCCCGCAAAGACGCCGCTGACAAGCAAACCCGCATTGACGAAGGTCGCAGCAGATTTTGCGATCCCCGTCAGCCCCGCGAACAATGCCGCGAATGCGAACAGCGTGACCGGATTGGTGATCGTCAGCGCGAAGGTGGACGCGAATGTCCGCACGAGCGATCCGCCGCTCACCGGCCGCGCCGCAGCCTTTTCGACGCCGCGCCCGTGCAGCGGATCCGAGATATACGTACTGATGCCGAAGAACATGAGCAGCACGCCGCCGACGATCTGAAGCACCGTCGAGTGCCCCCGAATCAATCCAGACACGGCAGTCATTCCGAAGGCCGTAACGGTCGCGAATATGCCGTCGCCAAGCGCCGCGCCGAAGCCCGCCACGAGCCCGTTGACCGGACCGAACGTCAAAGTGCGGCGAATACAGATCAGGTTTACCGGACCGATCGGCGCGGCCACGATAAAGCCGACAACCACCCCGGAAGCGATGAGGAGAAGATATTCCATGCCGTTAGGACGCGTTCGCGGGCATGGCGGTGGTCACGCCGCGATCTCGACGACCAGCCTGCCGCGCACCTGGCCTGCCAGAATATCGCCGGCCGCCTTCGGTACATCCGCCAGCTTGATGGTCTGCGTCATGGAAGCAAGTTTCTTCACGTCGAGATCCCGGGCGAGCCGCTCCCAAGCCTGAAAGCGGCGGGGCATCGGCATATAGACGGATTCGATGCCGTGAAGCGAGATGCCCCTGAGGATGAAGGGGGCGACGCTGGTCGGCAAATCCAGTCCCTGCGCCAATCCGCAGGCCGCCACGGCCCCGCCGTACTGGGTAGCAGCAATCACATTGGCGAGCGTCTTCGAGCCGACGCTGTCCACCGCCCCTGCCCAGCGTTCCTTGGAAAGCGGGCGCGGGTCGCCGCCCAACTCGCCGCGCGGAATAATTTCTGCGGCGCCCAATTCCTTCAGATAGCCGGCTTCCTCCGGCCTGCCCGTCGAGGCAATCACCCGATAGCCGAGTTTGGCCAGAAGCGCGACGGCGACGGAGCCGACCCCGCCTGCGGCGCCCGTGACCACGACCGCGCCCTTTGCTGGCGTGAGGCCGGCATCTTCGAGTGCCAGCACACAGAGCATCGACGTGTACCCCGCCGTTCCGATCGCCATCGCCTCTGCGGCGGAAAATGTTTTCGGCAGCGGCACCAGCCAGTCGCCTTTTACCCGCGCCATTTCCGAGTACCCGCCGAAATGCGTTTCGCTGAGGCCGAAACCATTCAGCAGAACCTTGTCGCCCGGTTTGAAACTTGGATGCGATGAAGTCTCGACGGTGCCGGCTAGATCGATGCCGGGAATCATCGGGAATTTGCGAACGACCGGCGAGCGCCCCGTGACGGCCAGACCGTCCTTGTAGTTCACCGTCGAATGCGAAACAGCGATCGTGACGTCGCCCTCCATCAGATCGTCCAGACTGAGTTCGACTTCGTTGGCGGTCTGAGTGGTGCCGTCCTTAGTGACGAGGATGGCCTTGAAGCGGTTTTTCATGTGGCACTTCCGGGTGGGGATTGCTGCCAGGTCGGCAGCATTGTGTCTTCAGCGGAACACAAAACACAAAATTCGAGCGCTCCCGTCAAGGTGAGCCCGCCCAGCCCTCATTTTTCGGGGCCCTCCTCTCGACAATCGCGGAACCTATGCACAAGCTTTTTCTTAAGATTCCGGGAGGAACATCGAGAAGGGCAGACCGTAAGTAGAGGATACGAGAACGGGTGAGCGTCATGTACAAGTTCGACATGCAGTTGCGCGGTTACCGGCTGACCACAGCCGAAATTCTCTATCACATGCCTGACCATCCCAAGGTGTTGCAGAGTTTCCTCTGGCAGGAACTGGATCTCGCGCCGAAATTCCCGGTGTTGAACAAGTTCCTCCGCTTCTGGGAAGACAATATCGAAGGCAAGCTCCACTCTGTGCGGGTCGCTGCACGCGGGCTGATATCGCCGGCCGAAATGAAGAGCGTGGGCGCCGAGTTCACGTTGCACTGAACGGCACGACCATCTGTTGCGCCGCGGCGCGCGCGATCAGTGCACCATCCTCGCGCTCGAAGTCGGCTTCGACCGCGATCAGCGCTTTCGAGGCAGACGTGACGCGTGCCTCGATCAGGAGAGGGTGGGCGCGGCCGATTTTGAAAAACTGGACATTGAGATTGACCGTGCGGAACGCGCTGCCTTCGGGAACGACCGTCATCGCCGCGAACGCCAGCATTTGATCGGCGAGTGCGGCGATGTAGCCGCCGAACATCGAGCCATCGGCGTTCAGCACGTCTTCGCTCGGTGTCCAGCGCTTGAAGGCGCGGCCCTCGGACCATTCGTCGAGCGTTCCAAGCTGCAGAGTCCGGACGACCGGAGGCGGCTCGCCTCGCCCCTTTACCAAATCGTCGAGGCGCTCGGTAAAGAAGCTCATCCGGTTGCTCCCAACGTCTCGACGAAACGAACTTTCTCGCCCTGCCCCGCCAGAACCAGCGCATGATCGCGCATGATCGTCCGTCCACGGATGATCGTTGCGACTGGCCAGCCGGTGGTTTCCATTCCGTCGAACGGTGTCCAGCCGCATTTCGAGGCGATCCAGCTGTTCTCGATTCGCTTTTTTTTCTTTAGATCGACAAGCGTGAAGTCCGCGTCGTATCCGCGCGCGATGCGGCCCTTGCCCGCGATTCCGAATATCCGCGCCGCTCCCGCGCTGGTCAGGTCGACGAAGCGCTCGAGCGTCATCCGGCCGGCGTTGACGTGATCCAACAAGAGAGTGGCGAGGGTCTGAACGCCCGGCATGCCCGACGGGGTATTCGGATAGGTTTTTTCCTTTTCTTCGCGGGTATGGGGCGCGTGATCCGAGCCGATGACATCGATCAGGCCTTCGCGCACCGCTCGCCATAGCGCATCGCGATGCGAGGCCTCGCGGATCGGCGGGTTCATCTGCGCATAGGTGCCGAACCGCTCGTAGCATTCGGGCGCCGCCAAGGTCAGGTGTTGCGGCGTCGTCTCGACGGTCGCGAGGTCGCGCGCGGCGGCCAGCAACGGCAACTCGTCGGCCGTCGTCACGTGCAAGACGTGCAGCCGCCGACCTGCCTTGCGCGCAAGTCCCAGCACGCGTTCGGTCGAGCGTCGTGCCGTCTCCACATCGCGCCAGACGGGGTGGCTACGCGGATCGCCGGTCAATGCGAGATGCCGGCGTTCCTTGAGGCGAGCTTCGTCTTCCGAATGAACCGCCATGCGACGGCGGCCGCCTTTGAGAGCAGCCAGGATCGCGTTTTCCTCGTCCAGCAGCAATGTGCCCGTGGAAGAACCGAGAAAGGCCTTCACGCCTGCAACGCCGGGGATGCGTTCGAGGTCGGCGAGCGCGCCGACATTTTGCGGCGTGGCACCGACATAAAACGCGTAGTCGCAATGCATGCGGCCTTTGGCGCGCGCGAACTTGTCTTCCATCGCTAGCCGCGTGATGGTCGGTGGGTTCGTATTCGGCATTTCGAAGACTGCCGTCACCCCGCCCAGCACGGCCGCGCGACTACCGCTTTCCAGGTCCTCCTTGTGCTCGTTTCCCGGTTCACGGAAGTGAACCTGCGTATCGATCACGCCGGGCAACACGTGAAGCCCTTTGGCGTCGAAGGTTTCCGCGGCAATCGCGCCCGCCAACGCCCCCATGGCCGCGATGCGCCCGCCCCTGACACCCACATTCGCGGACGCGATACCGGATGGCGTTGCGCAGATTCCATTCACGATCAGAAGGTCGAAGCTTTCGCTCATCGTCTATCTTTCAGGATGCGTTCGTAGAAGGCCAGCATATCGCGGACGTAAACCTCTTTGGTGAAACGCGCCTCGTAGGAGATTCGCCCACCTTCGACGATGCGCGTCCGAAGATCTTTTTCGGCGATGACACGTCCGATGGCGCGTGCCAGCGCCTCGGCATCGTTCATAGGCACCAGCATGCCGTTCTTTTCATCTTCCACATAGGCGCGCGGGCCCTGCGCTGCGGCGGCGACCAGGGGCTTTCCGGCTGCCCACGCCTCGATGAGGACCGCCCCGAACGATTCGTAGCGCGAGGGGACGACACAGATGTCGGCGGTCGCCAGCAACGCTTCCTTGTCTTCCCTCCAGCTGAGAAACCGCGCGCGATCCGCGATGCCGAGCTGCGCCGCCTGCGCGACCAGCTTCTCGCGGTCTGGCCCGTCACCGGCGATCCAGAGATATGCGCTCGGCAATTTGGCCATTGCATCGAGCAGCGTATCGAGCCCCTTCATCCAATGCAGCCGTGCCAGCGCCAGAAGCAGCGGCACGCCGTCGGGCGTCGTGAAAGTCTTACGGGCAAGCGGCGCAGCAGTGCGCCTCTCGGTGAAATTGTGGACGAGAGTTGTGTGCTCGGGCGCGACACCCTGGCTCTGGATGTGCCGCAGCATATCGGCCGTAACGCCGAGGAATTCCGTGCAGGCGCGATAATGCTTGCGCTGGCGATAGCCGCCATACCAACCCACCTGTAGGGCATCTTTCGCGACCGCATAGCTGGCGGCACGGCCGGTCCAATATTGCACGATGTCCGGCTTGAAATCGGCCGCCGCGCGGCGCATCGCCCGGTGGGTCGGCCATCGCCACCAAACGTTGAAATCGGCGGTCGCGACCGGAACCGCCGCTGCCTTGAGGCGTGCGAGGTGCAGCGGCATGTTGGGCCGAACAACGACAAATTGCGTGAGCCCGGCGCCGGCCAGGGCCAGCACACCGTCGTAGAAGAAGGTCTCGATGCCGCCGACCGGCCCCCCGGCCATGACCTGCAACACGCGCATGGGCATCCAGATCGTTTCTTCCGCCGGGGGAGCAGTAAGACTCGGCACCCGGCTTGGCAACCAGCGGCGGGAGGATTACCTCCTCGCTATGACCATCGCCCGCCTCGACGACCGCGCTGTGCTTGCGATATCCGGCCCAGACGCGCGGGGTTTTCTCCAAGGGTTGATCACCAACGACGTCGCGCGCCTGGGCGAGAATGCGCCGCTCTACGCGGCCCTGCTCACGCCACAGGGCAAAATTCTGTTCGATTTCCTTCTTTTTGCCGATGGCGAAGGCGTACTTCTCGATTGCGAGGCTGGCACATGCGAGGCCGTCCGCAAGCGGCTCTCGATGTATCGGCTGCGGGCAAAGGTCGAGATCGCGCCGCGTGACGACCTCGCCGTCTTTGCCACCTGGGGCGAAAGCGACGGCTTGCCCGCTCCTGCGGCCGACGACCCACGGCTCGCGGCGCTGGGCCGCCGAACCATTTTGCAGAAAGATTCCATCGCTCGGACCGGTGATGCCAAGGCCTACCTGCTCCATCGTCTTGAACTCGGCGTCCCGGAAGGGGCGGATTTTGGACAGGACAGGATTTTCGCGCTCGACGGCGACCTCGACGAACTTCACGCCATCGCGTTCGACAAGGGGTGTTACGTCGGCCAGGAATTGACGGCGCGAATGAAGCATCGCGGCACCGCGCGCAAGAGGCTTCTATCTGTTTCAGCGGTTGAGGGCGCTTTGCTGCCCGCACGTGACACAAGCGTGACGGCCAACGGCCGCGAGCTTGGAACTCTCGCGAGCTGCTACGGTGGCGACGGCTTTGCCCTGATACGACTCGACCGGCTGGGGGAAGCGGTAGACGAGCCGCTCGACGCCGGCCGCACACGCGTGAAAGTGACGAAGCCATTGTGGCTTTTCGCTTGACGCGCGGTACGAATAGGTAAGATTCCGCTTTCGTCCAGAGGAGATTGCACACATGCTTCATCACGTTTCCGTCGGCGTTGCCGATGTCGAGCGTGCGGCGAAGTTCTACGACGCCGTACTTGGCGCGTTGGGCTACAAACGCGTCATGGAGTTCATGCCCTACGCGCTCGCTTATGGCGAAACGGCGCCGAGCTTCTGGGTCGGGCTGCCTCACGATCAGAAAAACGCAAGCGTCGGCAACGGCGCCCATGTCGGCTTCATGGCCCGCAGCAAAGACGCCGTTCATAAATTCCACTCGGCGGCGTTGGCCCATGGCGGATCGGACAACGGCGCCCCCGGCCCGCGTGCCGATTATGGTCCGGCTTACTACGGTGCGTTCGTGATCGACATCGACGGCAACAAGATCGAAGCCACTTTGCACACGCCGCCGAAGGCCGCCAAAGCCAAGTCCGCTTCCAAGTCCAAGGCGAAAAAGTCGAGGGCCCCCGCGCGCAAGCCGGCCAAGAAAAAAGCTA
>JBEKLK010000011.1:0-22027 GCA_050010235.1 Rhizomicrobium sp. | reverse complement strand
GCGCTCGTGCCGCGCTCGTGCCTCGGCAAGGCGAACGATCAGACAGCAACAGCAGGACTTCAGAGCTTCGAGCTCCCGGTTCGCACGCCGGAGATCGTGATTTCGGCGATGTGGCATCCTCGGGTAGACGCCGACCCGGCACATCGCTGGCTTCGCGATACGGTCGTCTCAGTGTGCCGGACGGCTTTTCAGCACCGCTGACGACGGCCGCCGTGGAGTGTCCGATCTTTCCACACCGGCGTCGCGCTTCTGCGAACAATCAAACGCGGTAACACAGGCAATGTTCTCCTTCGCGGCACGACGCAACGTCGCGACTCGGAAACGCTGCCGCTGTCATCTCATTCCACTTTTGGGGTGCACTCCAATTTCACGTCCCCGTATTTCCTGGCGATCGCGGTGACACCGGCACTGTTCCCCTTCGCGGCACGACGCAACGTAGCGGCTGGGAAACGTTGCTGCCGCCATTTCATTCGCACAGGCAGCGGTGTGTGGGGTCTTCACGGATCACGGATCCGATTGGTTACCGGATCCGCCGTAATCCCGAGGGAGATGCGGGCAATAGGGCCGTCATCAACTTGTCGTGTTGGCGGCGTTGCACATTTATTTTCGCCGAAAAAATGCGAAGAATTGAACCGCATCCCGGGCGGCGGGATGCGTCAAGCCGAGCGGCTCTCCGATGACGTTCCCAGCACCCTATTGGCATTGCTTTGTCGACGGACGGGGCATGGGCAGCCGCATCGGTCGCACCGCGGACGATGACGCCGTACAATTCGCATTCGCGACCTGTCGAAACCGGACTCCCGGCGTCCTTTGCCAACTTTCTGCGCGAGGCATCCCATGACGAAAATTTCCCGCAGAGCGTTGTTGGCGACAGCCGCCGCGCTTGGCGCGACCGCGGCCTTCGCGAAAACCCCGGCGGCATCGCGCAGCCGCTGGCGCGAAGCGCGGCAGCTTTTTCCGGAAGGCGTGGCGTCCGGCGATCCCGACAGCACCAGCGTCATTCTGTGGACACGCCGGCCTTATGCCGCCGGACACAAAACGCCCCGGCTGATCGTCGAAGTCGCGGAAGATCGCGCGTTCGAGCATGTCGTCGCCACAACGAAAGCAAATGCGCCCGAAGAATCCGATTGGACCGCGCGTGTTCTGGTCGGCGGGCTGAAGCCGGCAACAGAATACTGGTATCGCTTCACCGACGGCGAAGGAAACGGCAGCCGCATCGGCCGCACCATCACGGCGCCTGCCGACGACGATCCGCGCCGCGTGAACTTCGCCTTCGTCTCCTGCCAGAATGCCAATTACGGCGCGCAGAATGCGTATCGGCGCATGATCTATGAAGACCAACGCGCCGCCGCGGAAGATAAACTCGCCTTCGTGCTGCATCTGGGCGATTTCATCTACGAGCTCGTCTGGTATCCGGAAGAGCGCGCCGGCGGCATGTATTACGATCGCAAAATCCGAGACATCGTGCGTTACGAACACGGCGAAAAGCACGCGGACTTTCATGTGCCGACCACGGTGTCGGATTATCGCGCCATCTACAAAGCCTATCTGCACGATCCCGACATCCAGGATGCGCGCGCCACCTTCCCCTTCGTGACCATGTGGGACAATCACGAGTTCTCCTGGCAAGGCTGGCAGTCGCTGGAGAATTTCGGGAAAGGCGATATTCCGTCGCAAACGCGCAAGGTTGCCGCCATGCAGGCCTGGTTCGAGATTCACCCGGGGCGCGTGACGAAGAAAAATCCGTCCCTGGAAATATTCGATCCGCCTGCTGTGACGAATGCGCCGATCACGACGTTCGACGAGAACGGATTGGGCACCGAGCCGAACAATATCGCCGCGATGAACTGTCTCATCGGATATCGCGCGCTGCGGTTCGGAAAGAATGTCGAGCTTATCGTGACCGATCAGCGGACTTACCGCTCGAAGGACGCGATGGACGATCCGACGACGGACGCGCTGACGGATTTCGGGTTTTTCCCGGAGAACGCCCAGATCGTGCTCGATGCCGGCCGCGAAGCGAATGGCGGCAACCCGCCGGCGACCATAAAATTCGGCAATGTCGAGATCGCCAACTACCGGAAAGATCAACCGCCGCAGACCATGCTGGGCGCCGCGCAGAAGGCGTGGTTCATCGACAAACTGAAAGCCTCGCAGGCGACGTGGAAGGTCTGGGGCAACACGCAGGCCACACTCGATATACGCGCCGATCCGCACAATCTGCCGGACGGTATGGGCAAGAAATGGCCGGACGAAAGCTATGGCGGCTTTGGCGGCGGCGAACCTGCGACCGCCTATGTCGAGCGCAACGAAATCTATGACGCGATCGCGGGCGAAGGCATTACCGGCTTTGCCACCGTCGCGGGCGATCGTCACAGCTTCTGGGCCGGCGTAGCGACGAAAACGCTGCCGCCGCGCGGCTTCGAGCCCGTCGGCATTGCCTTTGTCACCGGCTCCATCTCGGCGCCGGGCATGGCGGAGTCGCAGGAGCACAATTATCCGAAAGACGATCCGTTGCGCCCGCTATATCTGGCGGATCGCCCGGGCGGCAAATTCGAAACCACGGCGAACCTGATGATGCATCATGGCGTTCGCACGGCGCTGGAATACGCCAAAAGCGGGGACATCGCGAAGGCGCGCGCGCTGCGCAATCCCGATAACGCGCCGCATGTCTCGTTCGTCGATATGGGCGGGCACGGCTATGGCGTGGTGCGCGCAAGCGTGGACCGCATGGATACCGAGTTCGTTTGCATCCCGCGTCCGATCGAGCGGGCTACGACCGAAGACGGCGGCCCGCTGCGCTATCGCGTCGTGCATTCCGCGAAGCTGTGGGGCAAAGGCGAGCGGCCGGTTCTGGAGCAAACTGTTCTCGAAGGCGACGCCAAGCTGTCGATTTAACTTTGCCGATTCGGCCGATCCGACGAGAATATTTTCCCGGCACGCAGCGCGATCGGCATGAGCGGAACGCAATACCGGCCTGAAGAATCGCCCGGCCTTGAAACTAGCCGCCCCGTGGCAAAACCGGGACGCAGCGCGTGCAGGCTCGGAGATCTTATGCGCCGTTGGATGCGTACCGGTGTTGTCGGTTGCTCGCTGCTCGCCGCTTCGCTGCCGGGCCCGGCAACCGCCCAGCCGTCGCTCAACGGGTTCTGGGCCGGGACCATCACACGCGACGGAATCACCCAAGAGATCGACATCCGCGTCGACGGAAGCACGGACGCCTACAAGGCGAATTTCGACTGGCCGGATTCCGGTTACTTCCACGATGACGCCACGGCCATAAAGGTGAAGGACCACAACGTCCGCGTGAGCTTGCCCATGACGCGGGGCGCGCTGAGGCTGATCGGAACCTGGGACGGCGACGTTTTCGCGGGCGATTTGGAGGAAATCGGAAATGTGGCCGGCGCGTGGAAGACGACCCACAGCGATGGGTCTTTCCGGCTCGTCCGCGCCGAAGACAAGCCGCTTCCCTACCGCACTGAAGAGATTTCGTTTCACGACGGTGCCGTCACGCTTCGCGGCACTCTGCTCATTCCCAACGGCGGCGGCCGTCATCCCGCCATTGCGTTTCTGCCCGGGTCCGGCGACCAGCTGCGCAGCGAAGGAATGTTTGTCGGCGATACGCTGGTGCGTCAGGGAGTCGTTGTGCTCGTCTACGACAAGCGCGGCGCAGGACAATCGACCGGCGATTGGCGCAATGGCGGTTTCGAGGAGCTGGGCGACGACGGCGCGGCCGCACTTGCCGTTCTTCGCGCCCGGCCCGACGTCGACGCGCAGCGCACGGGCTTCGTCTGCGAGAGCCAGGGTTGTTGGGTAGCGCCTTTTGCGATCTCGCGCGGCGCACCCGCCAAATTCCTTGTCGGTATTTCCGGACCGACAGTCACGGTTGAGGAACAGGGCTACGATCAATATCTCAACCGGTTGCGGGAAGCCGGAATGCCGGACACGGAACTCGCCAAAGCGATGCCGCTTCTCAAGCTCGACAACGATGTGTGCAAAGGCAAAGCGAGCTGGGAGGACTTGCAGGCGGAGATTGCCAAAGACGAGGATCAGCCTTGGTTCAAAGCCATCAACTGGACGGCGGAAGACAGGGACGATCCGGAGCGCAAATTTTATGGAAAGATTCTGGGTTACGATCCGAAGGCCGATCTGGAAAAGATGAAAATTCCGTCGCTCTGGCTTTTCGGCACGGACGACATAACGATTCCGGCACAAGCCAGTTGGGAGCGGTTGGAGGGGATGTCCATGTCTCCGAAGCCGCAGATTGCCATCATGAAGAACGCGGACCACAGCTTGATCGTTCGCGATGGCGGCAGATTGCCGGTGCTGGCGGACGGATTCCCTGCCATCATCGCCGACTGGATCGGCAAGCAATGAGCGGCGTTGCTCGATAATCCGCGTTCGGAAATGCGGCGACGGTAGCAATGTTCCCCTTCACGGCATGACGCAACATGGCGGCCGGGAAACGTTGCCGTCGCCTCGTTCGCTTACCGCATCGCGGGTGCGGGCGTGCCGTCGGACCAGTGCGTCACCGGCACCATGATCACGCTCAGTGCTTCCGGCGAATCCTGGAACTGCGGGTTCAGATCGGCGGCGCTGAAGTGAGAGTTCGACGAAGCCCGAACTCCCAAACTTTTGGCGACCCCATTTTGCCGAATCGGAGTAGGAACGACGACACGCTCCGCCGTCGCTTGCAGTCACTAGCGAATTTTTTCTTCGCGATAAAATCGCGCCGCCCCCGGATGCAGCGGCGCGGGCAAGGTGGCGATGGCCGTTTGCAGTTGGATCCATCTCGCACTCGGATGGGAATCGTCGAGCGCCTGACGGTTTGCGGAATTGAACAAGGCCCGCGTTACGCCATAAACGAGATCGGCCGGCTCGGAATCGTTGACGATCCAGATCGCCCGCTCACTCACCGTTTGAACGGCGGGGGAACCGGGATAAGCGGTTACGGGGATGACGGCGGCTGAAAAACTCGGCATTTGCGCCAGCAGGCGCTTGCGCCCCGCGCCGTCGATGGGCACCAGCACGGCCTGTCCGCGCGCGACAAGGCTCTCGACCAGCACGACAGGCGCGCCGCCGACAAACACGAACGCATCGATCTCGCCCTTCTGCAGCCGTTGCGCGGCCACGTCCGGAGGATCGTTGCTTTCCCGGATGCGCCGTTCGGGAATGCGATAGGCGGCGAGCAACGCGCGCGCCGTTTCGATGGTGCCCGAATCCGCGGCGCCGATGGAGACGCGCTTGCCTTTGAGATCCTGGACGGTCGCGATATGCGCGTGCCGGCCGGCGACGACATGCACCTCTTCGGGGAACAGATCCGCGATGATGCGAATATGCGTCTGCGCGCCGAACTTTCGAAATGCCCCTTTGCCCGCGATCGCTTCCGCGACCACATCGGACTGCACGAGGCCCGCATCGACGCGGTGCGCGTTCACGTCGAGCACATTGGCGAAGGCGCCGTCGCTCGTTCGCGCCGAAGCGATCAGGCCGCTGGGTCCGCACACGCCCGGCGTATCGCAGCGCGCAACACCCGGGGGATGGCTGACGATATCCGCCAGCGCCTGGCCGACGGGAAAATAGGTTCCGCCACCCGGCCCCGTTGCGACGACGAAGGAAATGCGCGGCGGTTCCGTCTGGGCTGTCACCAGGCCGATGCCCGCCAGCATCGCGAGAGCGACCGCGCTCCCGGCAACAATCAGTCCAAATCCGGCGACGCGCGGCTTCATGCGCCGATATAGGACATTTCATTGCGTCAACATTTCGACGCCTCGCCAAAACGCCAATTCGCACGCAGTTTTCCAACATACTTAAGGGTTTGTTGACCCGGGACAGGCATGCTCCCCAACGGATGAATTCGTCCCGAGGATAGCCATGAACCGCACGCTCGTCCGTTCCGCCACGATCGCCGCTTGCGCCCTCTGGGCCGGCGCGGCGCATGCGGGCACGACACCCGACGCGGACGCTTTGACCGGACCGGCCGCGATGCAAGCCCAGCCGTCCGATCTGCCCGGCGCCACCGATCCGGATATCGCCGCAGTGGTCAAAAACCTGCCGGCCAATCTCGACGGCGAAATCCGCCGCGCCCAGGTCCTGCGCAGCAAGGGCGCCTATCAGGATGCCGCCCGTTCGCTCAGCGAACTGATGATCGTGGCTCCGAACGATCCCCGCGTGGTGGGAGAATTCGGCAAGGTGATGGCGCAGGAAGGCCGCTCGCAGGATGCGCTCGCATTCCTCAAGCGCGCCATCGAGCTGCAGCCCAACGACTGGACACTCTATTCCGCGCTGGGCGTCGCTTACGACCAGACGGACGACCACCTCCGCGCCCGCGCCGCCTATCAGCACGCGCTGTCGCTCAAGCCCGGCGACGTCGCCGTGCTCAACAATTATGCCGTGTCGCGCATGTTGGCCGGCGATCTCGACGGCGCGCAGCGCCTGATCGCGCAGGCATCTGCCGGCGGCGGCGACTATCCCAAAGTCGCCAACAACGTCGCGATGCTGGCGAGCATGAGGCCATCGGGAACGGCCCCCGTCGCGGCAATCGCCACCAACAACGCTCCGCGGACCCTGGTGCATACGGCGTCGCTGCCGAATGTGGGGCCGAACACGTCCAGCGCCACAGGTTCGAAAGTGGTGATGCAGAAAGTTCCGGTCGACCCGCTCGCCGGCCCCGTGGCGACGCATGTTGCGAAACCCACGCACAGGCTCGCCGCCGTGCATCCGAAGAAGGCCAAGGCCACCCTGGCTTCGAAGGACACCGCACCCGCCCTTCGGACGGCTGCCCAGACAAACTGAACGACATAACGCCGGTTTGCTTCGCTTCGATCGCGAAGGCGCTTGCCCCGAATTTGGCACGCGTCTGGAAAGAACCCTGTCGGAAAGTTCACGTCCGACCCGGCACGGCGCGGAACCGGGCAGAAGCGTCTCAAATCGAAACAACCATCGCGAATTTGAGACTGGACTGCACGGTCGACAAACCCGTTTCGGGAACGACAAACAGCGCGCTCCGGCGCCGGAAAGTTGCGCGTGCGCTCGATATCGAAGCTGTTTTCGTCGCCGTGGATGGATCGCCTCATCGCCTTCGTCGCGATCATCCCCTTCGCCTATTCCGTGCGGCATGAATTGCACGCATTCGGCTTCAATCCGGCGTGGATCGCGGCGAACGGGAACTTCATCCTGCTGATCGTCACGATGCTGTTTCGTCGCTCGCCGACGCGCATCACGCCGAACCCGGCCTATTGGTGCCTCGCATTCGTGGCGACCTATTGGCTGTTCATCATGGGCCGGTTGATCACCCCGGGCCCGGCTGTCGCACCGGCCTGGTTCGTCGATACGCTCAGCATTGCAAGCGGCGTGGTGTGTATATGGGCGCGGGTCAATCTCGGGCGCAATATCGGGCTGGTTCCGGCCCAGCGCCAGCTGGTGAGCGAAGGCGCCTATCGCTTCGTACGCCACCCCATCTATACCGGCATCTACATGTCTTACGTGGCGTTGGCCCTGCAGAGCTATACGCTGACGAACGCGTTGATCTTCGCAGTCGGGATCGCGCTCTTCGTCGTCAAAAGCTTTGTCGAGGAAGGTTTCCTCAGCCACGATCCGCAATACGCCGCCTACATGGCGCGGGTGCGCTGGCGCTGGCTGCCTTACGTCGCGTAGCGCCTCGCGGCGTTTGCCCGGCCTGCGCTTGCAGAAATTCGATTGCTGCGCCGTTCAGTGATGAAAGGTGTGCATCACCCGCATGACCGCGGGGCCCAGGATGACCACGAACAGGCACGGCAGGAAGAATATGATCATGGGAACCGTGAGCTTGGCGGGAAGTGCGGCCGCCTTCTTCTCGGCTTCCTGCATCCGCATTTCGCGGTTTTCCTGGGCGGCGACGCGCAGCGACTGGCCGAGGGGCGTGCCGTATTTTTCCGCCTGGTTGAGCGAGGCGGCGACAGCCTTCACGCCCGAATGGCCGCATCTCTTGGCGAGATTCTCGAAAGCCTGCCGGCGTTCCGGCAAATAGGAAAGCTCGGCCGTGGTGAGGCCCAGCTCTTCGGCCAGCTCGACGGATTGCGGCCCGATCTCCGCCGCCACGCGCGTGAACGCGGATTCGATCGACATGCCGGATTCGACGCAGATCAGCATCAGATCGAGCGCATCTGGGAAGCCCCGCATGATCGATTGCTGGCGACGCGTGATGCGGTTGGACACGAAGAGATCCGGCAGGAAGAAGCCGAACAACGCCGCGCCGAACGCGGCCAGCAATTTCATCGGGCCGGACCATTTGAAATGGGTCATCAGGAAAAGATAGAAAAGCGCCACGGCGAAAACGATGAACGGCATGACAAAGCGGAAGAACATGAACGCGATGAGGGGAGCCTGCCCGCGATAACCCGCCTGCGTCAGCCGGCTGCGCGTATCCTCGGACTCCAGGATGTTGGACAGCTTCAGCCGCTCCAGCGTCTGCTTCATGAACGAGGAAGGCTCGGTGCGCAGCGCATTGCGCTGTTTCAGCGCGGCGTGGTGCTTCTGGCGCAATTCCTCGCGGCGCGCGGACACGGATTTCATGCGGATGCCCAGCGTATCGCGCTGGAGATAAGGCAGGCCGAGAGTCACGATGGTGGCAAACGCAAAGATGGCCGCCAGCGCGGTGATCACCAGCTCGCGGTCGAACAGCAGATTGAAATAGCCGATATCCATGCCTGCGCGACCCTAGTGCTTGAACGCGATCATTTTGCTCATGACCCAGATGCCCGTGCTCATCCAGACGGCGCAACCCAGCAACATCAAATTCCCCATCCGCTCGGTGAACAGGGCTTGGATATAGGTCGGCGTCGACATCCAGACCAGGAATCCTACGACAGGAGGCAACGAGCCAATGATCATCGCGGAGGCTTTCGCTTCCGACGACATCGCTTTGATCTTGCCCAGAAGGCGTTTCCTGTCCCGCAGAACGCCTGCAAGATTTCCCAGCGCTTCCGACAGATTGCCGCCCGACTTCTGCTGAATCGTCATCACGATCCCGAAGAAGCTCACTTCGGCCGTGGGCATGCTTTCGAACATCTTCTTGAGGCCCTGCTCGAGCGTCACGCCCACCTTCAATCCTTCGCAGAGCTTGAAGAATTCCGGACCGACCGGTGCCGCCATTTCGCGCGCGACGATCTTCAGCGCTTCGTTCGTCGGAAGGCCGGATTTGACGCTGCGCACGATCACGTCGATGGCGTTGGCGAATTCGGCCGTGAAAGCCTTGATGCGACGCTTGATGAGGAACGACAGAATCCAGCGCGGCAGGCCCAGGCCGACGAAAATCGCCACGCAACCGCTGACGATCAGAGACCGGTGCGTCAAGAGGCACGCGGCCACGGCAACGAGCGCCGCGATACCGCAAATGATCCAATATGTGCGCGGCTCGATCGTGAGACCCGCCCGTTCCAGCCTGCGGCGCAGGGTGGGACGCTGCTTTTGCTGCGCCTGCTGCTTCTCGATGTCCTTGAGCAGCGCCTGCACGCTGCGCCGGCGCTGCTGATGCGTGTCGGATGCGTTTCGCGCGCCCGAGCCCACCGCCTGCTGGCGCGAGACGGACTGAAGCCGCTTCTTGGAAGTGCCGCCGGTGTCCGCAAATGCGAGCACCGCGCCGCCGATGCCCAACACGAGAAAAATCGCCACCAGCGCGAAGATGAAGGATCCGCTCATCGCCGCACCTATTCCTGCAGGGCGTCGAGCGCCTCGGCGAGCTCGCGCTCCATGCCGAAATAGCGCGCGCGTTCCCAGAAACTCGGCCTGACGATCCCGGTGCCGATGTGACGACCCTTCATGTGGCCCGTCTCGTCTTCGCCGGTGACTTCGTAGGTCATCAGATCCTGGGTGATGACGACATCGCCTTCGGTGCCCACCACTTCGGTGATTCTCGTGATGCGCCGCGAACCGTCGCGCAGGCGCTCGGCCTGGATGATCACGTCGATGGAGCCGACGATCATTTCGCGGATCGTCTTGAGCGGCAGCGAAAAGCCGCCCATCGTGATCATGGATTCCAGCCGTCCCATCGCTTCGCGCGGCGAGTTGGCGTGCAGCGTGCCCATCGAGCCGTCATGGCCCGTGTTCATCGCCTGCAGCAGATCGAACGCTTCGGGTCCGCGCACTTCGCCCACGATGATGCGTTCGGGACGCATACGCAGACAGTTGCGGACGAGGTCGCGCATGGTGATCTGGCCCTGGCCTTCCAGGTTCGGCGGACGCGTTTCGAGCCGCACGACATGAGGCTGCTGCAGCTGAAGTTCGGCCGCGTCTTCGCAGGTGATGATGCGCTCTTCCGTGTCGATATAGGCGGTCATGCAATTGAGCAGCGTGGTCTTGCCGGAACCGGTGCCGCCGGAGATCAGGATGTTACAGCGCGAGCGGCCGATGACGCCCAGGACGCGCGCGCCCGCGGGGCTGACCGAGCCGAAACGCACGAGATCGTCCAGCGTGAGCTTGTCCTTGCGGAATTTTCGGATGGTAAGCGTCGGTCCGTCCAGCGACAGCGGCGGCGCGATGACGTTGACGCGGCTGCCGTCCAGGAGGCGCGCGTCGCAGATGGGCGAGCTTTCGTCGACGCGGCGGCCCACCTGGCTCACGATGCGCTGGCAGATGTTCATCAGCTGCGCATTGTCGCGGAAGCGGATCGAGGTGAGCTGCACTTTGCCGCCCACTTCGATGAAGACCCGGCCCGCACCATTGACCATGATGTCGGCAATGTCGTCGCGCGCCAGCAGCGGCTCCAGCGGGCCATAGCCCAGCACGTCGTTGCAGATATCCTGGAGCAGGCTTTCCTGCTCCGCGATCGACATGACAACGGCCTTGATCGAGATGATCTCGTTGACGATGTCACGAATCTCTTCGCGCGCCGAATCCGGATCGAGCTGGGCAAGCTGGGCCAGGTCGATCGTGTCGATCAGCGCGCTGAAAATCGTGGTCTTGATCTGATAGTAGTCGTCGGAGCGCGCGTCGGGCAGCGCCGCAACCATTTTCGACGCTTGCGGCACGGTTTGCGGACGCCCCGCGGGAGGCGGCGCTTCGGCCGACGATGACGAAGACGCAGGCGGCGGCGCGCTCGCAACGCGTGCGGGCGTCGGCTCGACGCGCGCCGGGGCGGCGCTTGCCGGACGCGGTGCGTCGGATGTGGCGGAGCGTTTTCCGAACATCGCTTAGGCCTGCTTGCGCCCTTTCAGGAAGGAGAGGAAAGGCAATACCGATTTCGATTCCACTTGCGGCGTGCGTCCGGTCAGGAGTTCCGCCAGCGACTTGATGCCGTCCGCGGTCGCCGATTTGGGCTGCACTTCGATGAGCATCTGCCCGTTGTTGGCGGCCGTGCCGTAAAGCGACGGCTCGAACGGCAGAACCACGGAAGGCTGCACGCCCAGCGTCTCGGCGAAATCCTTGAGCGGAATTTCGGGGCGCTTGGGCATGCCCACCTGATTGAGCACCAGGCGCGGAGGCACATCGTTGGGCCGGTTCTGCTTCAGAAGATCGACATAGGCCTTGGCGTTACGCAGGCTTGCGAGATCCGGCGTCGCGACGATCACGATGTCGTCGGCGGCAAGGATCGTCTGGCGCACCCACGGGGTCCAGACATGCGGAATATCGACGATGACGCAGGGCGTCATCCGGCGAACGGCATCCAGCACCGCTTCATAGGCGACGGGATCGGCGTCGAAGCCGCGCTCGAGTATGGCCGGCGCCGTGAACAGCGACAGATGCTCGCCCGATTTGAGAAGCAGGCGATCGAGCAGCACGTCGTCGAGGCGTTCCGGCGCGGTCAAGGCATCGGCGACGCCCTGGCTCGGCTCTTCGTTGAAGTTGAGGCCGACCGTGCCGAACGGCAGATCGAGATCCACGATCGTCGTGTTGATGCTGAGGCCCTCGGCGATGCACCAGCCGACATTGTGCGCCAGCGTGGACGAACCCACCCCGCCCCGCGCGCCGATGAAAGCGACGACACGGCCGATGGGCGCGGAATCCGCGCCGAGATAAAGACCCGAGATGACTTCGATCAGATGCAGCGGATTGAGCGGCGCCACGAGATATTCGCTCACGCCGCGGCGCATCAGTTCGCGATAAAGTTCGACGTCGTTGACGCGCCCGACGATCACCACTTTGGTCGTCGGATCGCAAACTTCGGCCAGGCGATCGATTTCATCGACGGCCGTCTTGCCCTGCAACCTTGTTTCCACGATCAGAAGATTGGGCGTGACCTGGCCCGTGTAATGCTCCACGGCCGCCTGCAGGCCGCCGAGCTGCACGGTGACATGCGCCTTGGACAGACGCCGATCGCCGGCCGCGCGTTGCAAGGCCGCGCCCGTGTCGGGAAATTCGCAAAAGGCGTGAATCGAAATGCGCGGCACGGGCCGCTCATGCGGCGCGGCGCCGAACGCGTCCTCGCTGCTTGTCAATCCACCTTCCGGCGTCGCCTTCGCCATGACGATTATAACTCCGCTATTGGTTGACGTCCGAAACGGCGCCCGACTGATCTTTGGACTTTTGTTGGCCGGTAGGCTGACCCTGCTCGTACTGCGTCAGGACCTGCGCGCGGCGCTTGGGATCCGATTCGCCCATCGCACTCGGCGCGACCAGGTCGCGCGGGTCGGCCACCATGGCCGCCAGATTGTGCTGCACGGCGCAGCCGAAATTGTTGGGCGGCAGATTGGTTGCGGTCGCCGCAACGTCTTGCGACCAGTCGCCGCAAGAATCCGCGTGCGCCGTATAACTGATAAATCCGATCTCGACGCGTTCGTCGGCGCCCACGGCGTCATGCGTGCCGACCATGATGCGCGCGCGCGGCACGCCCAGTGCGGCGAGCTGCTCGCCGAAATAGGTGATCGTCGCCGTCGATCCGGGACCTTCCGGCACCGAGACGGTGATCGCGCCGTTGCCGCGCACGAGATAATCCTGGACGAAGGTCGTGAAGTGGCCGGCATCGTCCGGCGAAAGATCGCCGGAATACGCCACCTTGATCGACTGATAGACGGGCTCGACGGTGATGGGATTATTGACGTCGCCGTCGGCGAATGTCGTTGGGGCCGTGGCGAGCGGCGCAGCGCAGCTGCCCACGAGCATCACTGCCGCAACCGAGCCCGCACGCAAGAGAGAGTTTGTAATCATGGCCATTGTCCTCATTCCACGATGAAGCCGACTTTGCCGTCGTCGGCAGCCTTCAACCCGTGCGCGTCTTTCGTGTAGACCGTGTTGACTTTGCCCGTCAGAATCGTGTCCGCGTCCGTCGCCGGCACGAAGCCGTCGGTCGGCGATGCGAGCTTGGCTGCCGACGTCGGATTGACGAGATAGGCGCTGACGATGACGACGAGCTCGGTTTCGTTGTTCTGGAAATCCCGGCTGCGAAACAGCGCGCCCAGCACCGGCATCTCCTGCAGACCGGGGAAGCCGTCGATGTCCTGCTTCGTCACATGCTGCATGAGGCCCGCGATCGCGAAGCTGCCGCCCGAAGGAAGTTCGATCGTCGTCTCCGCACGGCGCACGGCCAGCGCCGGAATGGCGAGACCTGCCGTCGTCACATTGGAGCCCGTGCTGTTGGTCGTCGTGGCCGCCTGCTCGAGGAACGCGCCTTCATTCGTCAGCTCGCTCACTTCGGTCGAAACCTGCAGCGAAATGCGATTGGGGCTGAGCACGACCGGGGTGAAGGACAAGCCGACGCCGAATTGCTTGAAGTCGACGACGACGTTTCCAAACTGGTCGCGCGAAACCGGCACGGGGAATTCGCCGCCGGCCAGGAACTTCGCCGTTTCGCCGGAGACCGCAACGAGATTGGGTTCGGCAAGCGTATGCACCAGACCGACCTGCTCGAGCGCGTTCAACACGCCTTGCAGATTGTTCGGCCCCGGCGAACTGGGTGTGCCGACCGAGCCCACCTGAAGACCGGAGCCGGCCGCGAGGGCCTGACCCAGCAGACCGTAGGGATTGGCCGTCGCCGCAATGATCGGCACGCCGGCCGCGCTGACGGCGGCCTCGAGATTGATTCCAAACTGCTTGGACACGTCGCGCTCGATTTCGGCGACGCGCACTTTCAAAAGCACCTGCTCGCCGCCCTGGATCTTGAGCATGTTGACGACCTTTTTGGGGTCGTCCGCCACGCGCGCGGCGAGGTCCTGGGCGCGTGCCGAATCCTGTGCATTGGCGACGGACCCGGTGAGCACGATATTGTCGTTCAGCGCCGAGACATGGATGTCGGAACCCGAAATATCGGCGTGCATCATTGCGCTGAGATCGGTGACGTCGCGTTCGACGTGAATGTCGATCGAAAGAATCTGGTGTCCGGCCGCGTCGAAGAAGAAGGCGTTGGACTGGCCGGTCTTTACGCCCAGCAGAAAGACCCGGCGCGGCGTGCGAACCACGGCATCGACGATCGCCGGATTGGAAACCATCACGTCGCGCGCGTCGGAGTCGAGCTGGACGATCGCGGCCTTGTTGAGCCCCAGGGTGATGTGTTCGGACGCGGGATTGTTGCCGCGCGCAGAAACCGAAATAACGCGGGCATCGTCCCATTTGACGTTGGTCGCACGAGCGTCCGCCGGACCCGCGAATGCCGCCAGCGCGACAAGCCCCAATGCAAGAAGGCGTTTGCGCATGACTCTACTCCCTCGGTTCCATGGCAGGACGCGCAACGCCATAGCGGATGATGAACACGGGACCCGATTCCGACTGTCCGGAAGTCGCGGCGACCGCGCTGTTCTGAAGTCCGCTGTCGCCGAGCGCGCGCAACGCCAGAGACAGGGTGCCCGTCGCCTGGGCACGTTCGATCAGTTCGGCCTGTTTCGGTGCGAGTTCGAGCGTGGCCGTCTTGGCCAGCACGACTTTCTGGTCCTTGTCTTCCTTGTAGGTCTGGTCGACCGCGAGCACGCGCACGTCGTTGAGGATCGTCTTGGATCCGAACCGGCGAGGCTGATCGGATATCTGCACCGTCACGATGACGTCGACGCGGTCGTTGGGAAGAACGAATCCGCCCGCACCGGCTTCCGTCGAAATTGTAATGGCGACGGCGCGCATCCCCGGTGTCACCATCGCCGCCATAAATCCCGCGCTGTCGGCATGGACCATCTTGGAGGCCGTGAGAGGCTCGCCCGCCACCAGAGGTTCGCGAACGACGGCGCCCGAGACGAGACGGTTCAGGTCTGGCGCCTGGTCGTGCGTGATGAAGGTCGAATCGACCGACGATTTGGGCCAGTCCTGCCAATGCACCGAACTGGGGAGCAACGCGGCGCCGGCCTGAATGGCATCCGTCGCGACCAGAACCTGGCTCGTGACCGGAGCGGGTGCGGGCGCTGCCGCGACTTTTTCGGTTCCGCCGCCCAGAAGGCCGCGGACCAGAAACGCTGCTGCGCCGGCGGCGAGAGCCGCCGCCCCAAGAATGACGACGCGTGAAGTGTTCATGGGATACGGCTCCTTTGTGCCAATCCCACCACAGAACCCTTTAGAAATTGCTTAATGGATTGCTGCGCAATTGCCGGGTGCGGCTCCGTTTCAGCCAAGCATTCCGGAACGTAAACCATCCGTATACAGAACGACTGCAAGTGCGCCGGCCGACAGCGCGACGCCGTAAGGAACTCCGGATGCGTGGCTGTGCAGCCGCGCGACCCAGCTTTGGCGGGAGAGAAGGTCCGGAAGGGGCAGGCTTCGAAAACTCAGAAGCGCGAGTGTGAGCGCGCCGCCGAGAAGAGACGCCGTCAACGCGTAACTCGGCAGATCGGAGAGACCAAGCCAAAGTGACGCGCAGGCAAACAGTTTGGCGTCGCCGCCGCCGATATAACGCAGCGCAAACAGCGCGAAGCCCACGGCAAGCCCGATAAAGCCCGCGAGCAGGTGTCCGCCGAACGACGCCAGCGGCATCCCGGTCGCAACCGCGAAAACGAGGAAGCTCGCGACCAGCGCGGCCTGAATGGAATTGGGAATGGTGAAACTCACGAGATCCCAGCACGCCGCGGCGAGAAGCAGCGCAGGAAATGCAGCCAGAACGAGGATTTCACCGATCACGCCTGCAAGTCCTGCTGGGAAAAGGGGAACGGCCGCCTTTTTGGGGGCGGCCGTCTCCGATCTGCTGAACGGTCTTCGCGAGACGGATTATTTAACCGCCGCGGCGACCGATGTGAACGTCGTGGTCAAGTTCGAGCCGACGGATTGCACAGCCGCGATAATCACGACCGCAATGCCCGCTGCGATCAGGCCGTATTCGATGGCCGTCGCACCGGATTCGTCACGCAGGAAACGCGAAACAAGGTTCTTCATTGTAAGCCTCCGTTTGATTGACACCCTAGGATGTCCAGCCTGTGCCGATCTTTAAAAAAGCGGCCCATTGCATGGACGCGAGGCAACACTACGTCAGGGCAATTAACGCCAGATTAAATCGCGATATCGTGCACTACGGGAACTGTCCCGGCGCGATACGAAATCGGGCAGTTGAAGAAGATGCGAACATTAAGTTTGAAGCTTCGTTTACTATCGACGGCGATATCGGGCGATTTGGTCGCCCAAACGCGTTTTTCGCTTTGGCGATTTCGTCGCTGCGCATATCTGCGTGCCCATCATGACATCGCCTGCCATTTCGAAAGCATTTAAGGTGCGGGAAACCTGGGGTCGATAAGGTTCGGCCGATCTCTGGCGGAACCGCCGATGAATGGTCCAGCGTCGGGCGCGAGCATTCGCTTAAACCCGTTCAATTCTTTTTCCGTCTTCGCCGGCGCAATCGCGGCCGGATATGCGGGCGCACTTGCGCTGCTCTATTTCCGCGGCCAGTGGATTGTCGATGCGCATGGCCGACCGATCGTCACGGATTTCCTGGAAGTCTGGGTGGCAGGCCGCTTTGCGCTCGCGGGAACCGCCGTTACGGCCTATGACTGGCATGCGCATCACGCCGCGCAAGCGGTCCTTGCGGGGCACGATTTTCAAGGCGTGTTGAACTGGAGCTATCCGCCGCTTTTCCTGTTCGTCGCGGCGTTGCTGGCCTGCCTGCCTTATGCAGCCGCATTTGCCGGTTGGGTCGTTGCGGGCGCGGCCGGTTATGCGGCAACGATCGCCGCCATCGCGAAGCGGCGGGACGCGGCGCTCTTTGCCTGCGCGACGCCCGTTTTTTTCGCCAACGCACTTGTCGGACAAAACGGCTTTCTCAGTGCGGCGCTCATCGGCGCATCGCTTCTTTTCCTTGAGCGGAGGCCGATTCTAAGCGGATTGTTCCTGGGGCTGATGACTTACAAGCCGCAACTTGGCGTGCTGTTTCCGCTCGCGCTCCTGCTGGATCGGAACTGGCGCGCGCTTGCCTCTGCGGCGCTGGTGTCGGCGTGTCTGGTTGCGGTTTCCTGGCTGGCATTCGGAACGGCGACCTATCGCGCGTTTTTCCACTTCCTGCCCGCAACGTCGCAGGCAATTCTCACGGAAGGCGGCGAGGACTGGCATAAAATGCAGAGCGTCTACGCGCTCGCCCGCACTCTTGGCGCCGGCGACACGGTGGCCTGGGCCGCGCAGGGCCTCACCATCGCGCTGTGCATCCTGTTGCTGATCGGACTCTGGCGGAAGAATGCATCCTTCGCGGTCAAAGCCGCCGGGCTCTGCACGGCCGCTATGCTCGCCACGCCTTATCTACATATGTACGATTTTGCCGTGCTTGCGGTTCCGTTCGCATTTCTTTTCCGCGAGCGCGCCTTCGACCGCGTCGAATGGATCGGTGCAATGGCGGCAAATCTGCTGTTCGTCGGCTTTGCGGTATTCCCGGCGCCGGTGGGAACCGCGATTATCGCGATCGTGCTGCTGCTGGTCCTGCGGCGCGCGAGATTTTCATCGGGTGACGCCCGCGTCATGCCCGGTTTAAGCATTCCTTTACAGCGGAGCGCCTAATTTGTCCGACAGTATTTTGCGAACAGGATCGCCCATGCGCCGCGTCGCTTGCCTGGTGGCATTCGCCACGTTTTCGTTGACTGCAGGTTTGATGCCCGCCTTCGCGGGTACTTTTGCGGTTCCGATGGACGAAGTGCGGATATTGAGCTTCAAAAAGCCCGTGGCGACCGTCTATGTCGGAAACACCGTGATCGCGGACGCGACGCTGATCGATTCCAAGCATGTGTTCTTGCTGGGCAAGACCATGGGCGAAACGAATATGATCGCCCTGGGCTCCGACGGCACCGTCATTTCCAACGATCACGTCACGATCTTCGGCCGCCGCGTCGGTATGGTGACGTTGAATCGCGGAGCCGCCCAATTCAATTATTCCTGCACGTCCACGCAGTGCGAAACGCAACCCGTGCCCGGCGACGTCATGGACTATTTCAAGACGACGCATGACGCCATCACACAGCACGAAGACATGGCCAGCAAAGCGGGCAACGGCGGCAGCGTGGCGAGCAACGCGCCCGCCCAATAACGCCGTCGAACCGGCCGATTTCCTTGCGAATGCGTTCGTGGCCGCAAGCGGTTACGCCCGCTAGCTTCGGACCCGCATCAAACCTTCCTGCGCGACGGAAGCGACAAGACGGCCGTCGTCGGCATAGATGAGCCCGCGATTGAAGCCGCGCGCGCCCGACGCGCTGGGACTATCCTGCACGTAAAGCAGCCACTCGTCGGCGCGGAACGGACGGTGGAACCACATGGCGTGATCGATGCTGGCCATCTGGACCTTGTCCGAAAACCAGCCGATGCCGTGTGGCAATAGCGATGTGTCGAGCAGCGTCATGTCGGAAGCATAGGCCAGCACGCATTGATGCAGCGCCACATCGTCGGGCAATTTTCCCGTCGCGCGAACCCACACGGCCTGATGCGGCGGCCGCTTTTCGCCGCCGAATATGTCGACCCTGTCGACGGGCCTGAGCTCGATCGGCCGCTGGCGCAGAAAATGATCGCGATATTCCACCGGAATCTTGTCGACGACCTTGGCCCGGAAATCGTCTTCGCTGGGAAGCGTTTCGGGCCGCGGCACCGACGGCGCATCCATCTGGTGTTCCAGCCCGGGTTCTTCAATCTGAAACGAAACTGACATATGAAAGATGGGTCTGCCGTGCTGAATTGCCACCACACGGCGCGAGCTGAAACTCTGCCCGTCCCGGCTGCGATCCACTTCGTAAAGAATGGGAACTTTGGGGTCGCCCGGCAGCAGGAAATAGGCGTGAAGCGAATGGCAGAACCGGCCTTCGACTGTGCGATGCGCCGCGACGAGGGCTTGTCCCAGCACCTGCCCGCCGAAAACGCGCTGGGAGCGGTCTTTCGGGCTGGTTCCGAGAAAGATATTGACTTCGATCGGCTCGAGATCGAGCAGCTGGATCAGTTGCTCGACGGGCGATCGTTCGTCCTGCGGTTCGACATCGGCCATGTGCTTCCAATAGTCGAGCCGAGGCATATTTCGCAAGCGGGTTCCCGATGGAACCCAACCGTCAAAAAGCTTTGCTTGGACGCAGCGACAGCCTAGATAGAAGCATTCTGGCAACCCGAACTCCAACGAGCCCGCAAAGCCCGATGCCCCATACGCTCCTGGAACGCGCCGCCCACACCAAACCCGCCACGACGAAAAGAGGCGCTTTGGAACGCCTCTTCACGTTGATGTTCAAGGGCTTTGTCTACAACCAGATCTGGGAGGATCCCGACGTCGATCTGGAAGCTCTGGCGCTCAAGCCGCATCATCGTTTGATTACGATTGCCTCGGCGGGCTGCAACATCCTCAACTATCTCGCCGCCGATCCGAAACAGATCGTTGCCGTCGATCTCAATCCCAACCACGTCGCGCTGACGCGTCTCAAGCTGGCGGCGCTGGCCTATCTTCCTTCGCACGAAGATTTCTTCCGCTTCTTCGGCACCGCCAACGACAAGCTCAATCGCGACACCTACGACGAATTCCTGCGGCCCAGGCTCGATCCCGAGACGCGAAAATACTGGCAGAAGCATATTCCGTTGCATGGCCGGCGCATCAACATGTTCTCGCGAAACCTATATCGCTACAGCCTGTTGGGACGATTCATCGGCATCCTGCATACGGTCGCCCGCCTGCACGGCAAGAAGCTGGACCGGATCGTTTCCGCCCGCACGCCGGCCGAACAGCGCGCCCTGTTCGATCGTACGATCGCGCCGCTCTTCGATTACAAATCGATCAAATTCCTTTCCAGAACTCCAGTATCGCTGTACGCGCTCGGCATTCCGCCGGCGCAGTATGACGAACTGGTGGCCGCATCCAACGGCAACCCGGCTGCGGTCCTGCGCCAGCGGGTCGAGCGACTCGCCTGCGACTTTCCCATGAGCGGCAATTATTTCGCCTGGCAGGCATTCGCCCGCAGCTACGACATCGAACATCGCGAAGCGGTTCCGGCCTATCTGCGGCGCGACGTCTACGACATCATCCGTACACGGACCGACAGGGTCGAGGTGCATCATGCCTCGCTGACCGATTTCCTGAAGACCCAGCCGGCACAGTCGCTCCATCGCTACGTGCTCCTGGACGCACAGGACTGGATGACACCCGACGTGCTCGCGGAACTGTGGCAGGAAATCGACCGCACCGCGGATACAAGGGATGCGCGGGTGATCTTCCGCACGGCGGGGCCGGATTCGCCCTTGCCTCGCAAGCTGCCGCCAAATCTTCTGGCGCCCTGGCAATATCTCGAGGCGGAAAGCGTGGCTTTCCATTCCCACGACCGGTCCTCGATCTATGGCGGCTTCCACGTCTACCACCGCCGTCCGCTTTCCTGATGCCGATGCCGGCCGAGCCGCCGCCGACGGATCACGCGGCGCTGATGGACCGCGTCTATCGACGCCAGCGCTATGTCTATGATTTTACTAGAAAATACTATCTTTTCGGGCGAGACAGATTGATCGGAGAGCTGGCGCTGAAGCCCGGCGACAGGCTGGTCGAGATCGGCTGCGGCACGGCACGCAACCTGGTGCGAATTGCGCGCCTCTATCCCGGTGCAGAGCTGTACGGACTGGATGCGTCGCAGGAGATGTTGAAAAGCGCGGCCGAATCCGTGGCCCACGCCGGCCTGGAAGGTCGCGTTCGCCTGATCCACGGCTATGCCGAAGACCTTAGCCCGGCCCTGTTCGGCGATAACCGACCATTCGACCGGGCGGTTTTCTCCTACAGCCTCTCGATGATCCCGGACTGGCGCCGGGCGCTGGCAGCGGCCGGCGACGCGCTTTCGGACGCCGGCAAGGTCCATGCGGTCGATTTTGGCGATTTGAGCGGTTTGGGCCGGCTTGGCGCCTCCTGCCTGCGGGCGTGGCTGGCGCTTTTCCACGTCAAACCCCGGGTCGAAATCCTCCAGGGAGTCGAGAGAATGACGCCGGGAGGCCGGCCGGGCCAAGGCGAACTTTGGGTCTCTCCGGCGCGCTATGCCTTCCTTTGGACGCCTTCAAAAACGCGGGCTCTGGCCTTTGCAACAGCGGATGTTGCAGACCGGTAACAGGCAGCGGGGAATCCAAGCCGCTATCGGGAGCGCGGGCCCCCTTACAATGGACTTTTCGGCTCGACATCCGTCACAATGGCCGCCACAGAGGTTTGGTATCCCGGACGTCGTGGTGGGGGGTTTCCTGCCGGTCGGTACTTCAAACGAGGGTAAAGATGAAAATTAGGATGATGGCCCTTGCGGGCGTGGCTGCGCTGGCCTTGACGGGTCCTGCGTTGGCAAGTGATGCGACAGGTTGGTATCTCGGTGTCACCGGCGGCTACGATCACATGGGGCAGGTCGAGATTCGCCAGTCGAATCCGACGTTCGACTTCAACGTCAAGACACAGGACTCGGGCCTGTGGACGGGGACGTTCGGCTACAAATTCGACCGGCATATCCGGTTCGAAGGCGAGGTCGGCTACAACCGGCACAATCTCGATACGACAGTGCTGCCTTCGGGCACATACTCCGGTCACACGTCGACTCTGTCGGCGATGGCCAACCTTTTCTATGACTATCCGCTGTCCGACCGATGGACGTTCTCCTTCGGCGCAGGCGCCGGCATCGGCAGCAACGATACGCTTTTCGCCGCCCCCGGCCCGATCGATGGGCTGGACGGTACGCGTCAAGGGTTCATGTGG
>JBEKLK010000010.1:0-28382 GCA_050010235.1 Rhizomicrobium sp. | reverse complement strand
CCGCAAGATCAGTTCCCATTCCGGCAGCATGGCACTTTACTCCCTGGAGTCACTCCCGGTTAACAACGTAAACCGTCCCGTCGGGCTCATTTCAATTTCTTCCGCTTGACCTGTGTGCCCTCAAAGCCGATATAACAAGTCGGAATTGTGGAAATGATCGGCATGCTGTCCCAGAAAGCGCGATACGCCCTTCACTCCCTGATCGTGCTGGCCGAGCGCGGCGGCGACGAGCCGATGATGATCGCCGATATCGCCGAAGAAGCCCGCGTTCCCCGCAAATTTCTCGAACAGATTCTGCTCAGTCTCAAGCGGCGTGGCATCGTACGAAGCCAGCGCGGCCGCCAAGGTGGCTATCTCCTGGGCCGGCCGCCGGCAGAGATCAGTTTCGCCGATGTCATTCGGGAAACGGACGGCCCGCTGGCGCTCAGCCCCTGCGTCAGCGTCACGGCCTATCACCGCTGCGACGACTGTGTTGACGAGGAAACCTGCGCCATCCGGAAGGTGCTGCTGGCCGCCCGCGACGCGACCGCCGCGGTGCTGGAAGCAAGGACGCTCGCCTCCGCCCTGACCTCGGCCCGCCGCTCCCGCCGCGCGAGTTAACCGGTTCACCCTGTCCCTATTGCGCAAAGCCATGGTGGGCATCATACCCATTAATCTCTATTGATTTAATCTACATTACATGTTCAATAATGTTGTCGCGAAGGCCGGGCGAGCCCGTCGCCCATTCGCGGGGAAAATTAGGGGAGATTCGAAAGATGACGCGCATTGGCCTTTTGTTGGCGCTCGCTCTGAGTGCGGTGGCGGGCGCGGCGAACGCCGCGGACGTGACGATTCTCAATGTCAGCTACGATCCCACGCGCGAACTCTACAAGGCGATCAATGCCGCATTCATTCCGGAATGGAAGGCGAAGACCGGCGACACGCTCACCATCAATCAATCCCATGGCGGCTCGGGCCAGCAATCGCGCGCGGTGATCGACGGGCTCGATGCCGACGTCGTCACGCTGGGTCTCGCCTACGACATCGATGCGATCGCGCAGAAGGCAAAGCTTCTGCCCGACAATTGGCAGAAGCGACTGCCCAACAATAGCACGCCCTACACTTCGACAATCGTGTTCCTCGTGCGGGCTGGCAATCCCAAAGGCATCCACGATTGGGCCGATCTGGTGAAGCCCGGCGTGCAGGTGATCACGCCAAATCCGAAAACTTCCGGAGGCGCACGTTGGGCCTATCTTGCGGCCTGGGCCTATGCCGAAAAGAAACCGGGCGGCAACAAGGACAAGGCCAAGGCCTTCGTCGCAGACGTTTATTCCCATGTTCCCGTTCTCGATTCAGGCGCGCGCGGCGCCACCACGACGTTTTCGCAGCGAGGCTTAGGCGACGTGCTCTTGTCCTGGGAAAATGAAGCCCATCTCGCCATCCAGGAAGCGGGTCCGGGCAAATACGAGATCGTCTATCCCTCGGTTTCGATGCTGGCCGAGCCGCCCGTCGCGGTGCTGGACGCCAATGTCGATCGCCACGGCACGCGCAGGGTGTCCGAAGCGTATCTGCAATTCCTCTATTCGAAGGAAGGCCAGGAAATCGAAGCAAAGAATTTCTATCGGCCGCGCGACTTGCAGGTGCTGGCCGCGCACGGCGCCGAATTTCCGAAGCTGCCCATGTACACCGTCGATTATGTCTTCGGCGGCTGGCAAAACGCGCAGGCGACGCACTTCGCCGACGGCGGCATGTTTGACCAGATCTACAAGCCGTCGGGAAAATGAGTCTCGCCACCGCAGCGCTCGCGTCCGGCGGGAGATGGCGTAGCCGCAGCGCGCTGCCCGGCTTCGGCCTCTCGCTCGGCTTCACGCTTTTCTATCTGTCGGCGATCGTTCTTGTGCCTCTTGCGGCGCTTGCGATACGTCCGTGGACTTTGGGTTGGGACGGCTTCGTCGCCGAAGTGACAGCGCCGCGCGTGCTGGCGGCGCTGAAGCTGTCGTTCGGCGGGGCTGCCATCGCCGCCGCGATCAATACCGTGTTCGGTCTCATCGTTGCCTGGGCGCTCGTGCGCTACAGATTTCCGGGCAAGCGGCTGCTCGACGCGCTTGTCGATCTGCCATTCGCGTTGCCGACGGCGGTCGCCGGCATTGCGCTGTCGACGTTATATGCGCCGTCCGGCTGGCTGGGCGCGCCTTTGGCTCTTTTGGGCATCAAGGTTGCGTATACGCCGCTCGGCGTGATCGTGGCCCTCACCTTCATTGGCCTGCCCTTTGTCGTGCGCACACTTCAGCCGGTGCTGGCCGATATGGGGACGGACGCCGAAGAGGCCGCAGCGACGTTGGGCGCCTCGCGCATGCAGACCTTTCGCCGCGTGGTGCTGCCGGCTCTCGCGCCTGCGCTCACCACGGGCGCGGCCCTCTCATTCGCCCGCGCTGTTGGGGAGTACGGCTCGGTGATCTTCATTGCCGGCAATCTGCCGATGGTGTCGGAGATTGCGCCGCTCCTGATCGTGATCAAGCTGGAGGAATTCGACTATGCGGGCGCCGCCGCCATCGGCCTCGTGATGCTGGGGATCTCGTTCACCATGCTTCTCGCACTCAACCTCCTGCAAACCTGGACGCGGCGCTGATTATGGCCGCGCTGCTCCCCTCGCGCCGCGCACGCGGACCCATCGAGGACGGCCCGCTCACGCGGGGCGCGTTCATCCTGATCGCCATGGGCTTCATCGTCCTGTTCCTTCTCCTTCCGCTCATCACCGTGTTTGCGCAGGCGCTGAGCCAGGGCGTCAACGCGGCGCTCGCCGCATTCGACGATCCGGACGCGCGCTCCGCCATCCGTCTGACATTTCTCGTGGCCGCCATCGCGGTTCCGCTCAATGTCGTGTTCGGCGTGTCTGCCGCCTGGGCCGTGGCGAAGTTCGATTTTCCCGGCAAAAGCTTTCTGGTGACCTTGATCGACCTGCCGTTTTCCGTGTCCCCGGTGATCGCGGGCCTGGTCTATGTGCTGATCTTCGGGCTGCAGGGCTGGCTCGGCCCCGAGCTGCGCGACTGGAACATCAAGATCATCTTTGCGCTGCCGGGTCTTGTGCTGGCCACGATCTTCGTCACCTTCCCGTTCGTCGCGCGCGAACTGATTCCCCTGATGACCGACCAGGGACGCGACGAGGAGGAAGCGGCCGTATCGCTGGGGGCGTCGGGCTGGAGCACTTTCCGACGCGTGACGTTGCCCAACATCAAATGGGGCCTGCTCTATGGCGTGCTGCTGTGCAACGCGCGCGCGATGGGCGAGTTCGGCGCGGTCTCCGTCGTCAGCGGACATATCAGGGGACTCACCAATACGATGCCGCTGCACGTCGAGGTCCTTTACAACGATTATCAATATGTCGGCGCCTTCGCGATCGCCTCGCTGCTCGCGCTGCTCGCCCTCGTCACCCTCGTCGTGAAATCGTTTCTCGAATGGCGTTACGCCGACGAGATCGCCGCCGTTCACCGGCATTGATGGAGCTGTCATGACTCTGGTCGTCGATTCCGTCGCCAAGCGCTTCAGCCGCTTTCCCGCGCTCAAGGGCGTCAGCTTCTCCGTGCCGCAGGGCGCGTTCGTGGCGCTGCTGGGGCCATCAGGCTCGGGCAAGACCACCTTGCTGCGAATCCTGGGTGGGCTCGAATTTGCGGATCTGGGCCAGGTGACGTTCGACGGCATGGACTGGCTGTCGGTGCCGGCGCGCGAACGCCGTGCCGGCTTCGTGTTCCAGCAATATGCGCTGTTCCGGCACATGAATGTCGCGAAGAACATCGCCTTCGGTCTCAATGTGCGGCCGCGACGCACGCGTCCGTCGCGGGCGGAGATCGCGCGTCGCGTCAAGGATCTGCTGCACCTCGTCCAACTCGACGGCCTCGGCCAACGTTATCCGAGCGAATTGTCGGGCGGTCAGCGCCAGCGCGTGGCGCTCGCGCGCGCGCTCGCCATCGAACCGCGCATGCTTCTCCTGGATGAACCGTTCGGCGCGCTCGACGCCAAGGTGCGCAAGGAGCTTCGCGTGTGGCTCCGGTCGCTGCACGACCGCACAGGCATCACCACGATCTTCGTGACCCACGATCAGGACGAGGCGCTCGAACTGGCGGATCTCGTCGCGGTGATGAACGCGGGCGAGATCGAACAGATCGGAACGCCGAAAGACATCCGCGCCGCGCCGGCAAGCGCCTTCGTCGCCGACTTCATCGAGCGGTCCGCCGCAAACGCGCAGATTGCAGTGCTGCCATCACGGCCGGTGCTGCTCAATCTTCATTGACTGTCGCTCGGGACTGCGGTCCCGCACAAGTCAGAGCCGTCGCCAGGGTATGATCGGAAGCTGCTCGCGGGCGAGCGCGGAGGTCTTCAACGCCGCGATCCCGAATGCGGCGGCCAACACGCCGTCCGACAGTGCTTCGTTCGCCGGGCCTTGTGAAACCACACGACCGGATTGCAGCACCACGATCTCGTCGCAGAAACGGGACGCCAGCGCCAGATCGTGCAAGGTGACGATGACAGCAGCGCCCTGTGCAGCTTCCTCGCGCAGCAATTCCATCAACCGCAATTGGTGGACGGGATCGAGATGGGCGGCCGGCTCGTCGGCAATGAGGATAGGCGCCTCGGTTGCGAGAGCGCGGGCCAGCAAGATGCGGGCGCGTTCCCCGGCCGACAATTCGTCCATGCGGCGGGACACAAATTGTGCCGCATCGCAGCGCGCAAGCGCGCGGTCGACGGCCTCACAATCTTCCGGCGAAAGCGGCGCAAAGGGCGCGCGGTGCGGCATGCGGCCGAGCGCCACCAAACGGCGGGCTTCTATCGGCCAATGCGCATCCGCGCCCTGGGGCAGATAAGCCATCGCACGGGCCCGCGCATCGCGCGGCCAGTTGCGCAAAGACCTGTCGAGCACGCGCACGTCGCCTTGGCTGGTTTCAAGCAGGCCCAGCGCCACGCGCAGCAAGGTCGTTTTTCCGGCGCCGTTGGCACCCACCAGCCCCGTGACCTTGCCGGGCTCGATGGCAATGCTGACGTCGTTCAGCACCGCGCGGCCGCGATAGCCTGCCGAAACGCGATCGAACGACAGCACCGCGCTCATGTGTCTCTCCGCATGCGCAGGATCAGCCAAATGAAGAACGGCGCGCCGATCATGGCGGTCATCACGCCCACGAGAAGCTGGCCGTCTGGCGCGATCAACCGCACCGCGATGTCTGCGGCGCTGACAAGCACCGCCCCCCCCAGCGCCGAGGGCCAGATCAACCGGGCAGGTTCGTAGCCGTAAAACGGACGGAGCAGGTGCGGCACAACGAGGCCGACAAAGCTGACCGCGCCTGCTGCCGCCGTGGCCGCACCCGTGGCGAGCGCGACGCCGATCACCACGCGGCGACGCACGCCATGAACATCCACACCGAGGGATTGCGCAGCCTCCTCGCCCAAAGTGAGCGCATCAAGGCTTCGCGCACTTGTCATCAGGAGCAAGATGCCCAGGGCCACGGGAGGTGCGGCGAGCGCCAGATCCCCAAGCGTACAATCCTTCAGCGAGCCCATCATCCAGCGCACCATTTCACTGATCGCATAGGGATTCGGCGCCAGAGACATTGCGAGCGCAGTCATCGCCGTTGCAAGGCTTGCAATCGCGGCTCCCGCCAGCACCAGCGCCGTCCTTTCGGCGCCGGAGCGAGACAGGAAATAGAGAATCGTCGAAGTTGCGAGCGCGCCTGCGATCGCCGACGCCGGCAACACGAGGGGATTGATCGCTGCGAAGCCGAAATACATCGCAACCACCGCGCCGAACCCGGCCGAAGACGTCACGCCCGTCACGCCGGGATCCGCGAGCGGATTGCGGAACAGGCCCTGGAGAGCCCCGCCGCTCGCGCCGAGCGCCGCACCGACCACCAGCGCCAGCAATGCCCGCGGCAATCGGATTTCGCGCGCAATGATCGTCGCGGTGCCGTGCGGCGCCAGCAATGCGGAAAACAATTCACCAGCACTCAGATGAGCCGGTCCTATCAGAAAAGAGATGGTTCCCAAGACCGTCGCAAGTGCAGCAAGGGAAAACGTGATCCGCCCGCCATGCGCGAGGCCGCCGCGCGACAGGCGCGAAAGCACGCGCGCGAAAAATCGTGTCGGTTCTTCCCTATCCTGCTGCAACGCGCCGTCCATGGCCTGCTCCGCGTGCGTCTTCGTCGCCGCTTCGCGGGAATAACCGCTCTCCCCGGCCCACCCGGCCGAAAAGTTGGACGACACGCGTGAGCAGGTTTCCTGGCTTGCGGCTCGATCGCCTCTCCCGCCTTCCCGGTTTGTCCAGTGGCCGTTGAGAGAGGCTCGCCGCTTACAGTTGCGGGGGCAGCCGCGGAGTTTGACCGCGTTCCCATCACCCATGCGAGTGAGGGGAGTTTTAAGGGCCGGACGAAGCGGACGCAAGCTTTCGCGCCGCGCGGCCCAGCCGTGCCAACGGCGCAGCCGCATCCACCGACCACGGCCCGGGACACAGAAGCGGGGTCAGGATGGCGCCTGCCACCATCGTGCTCCGCGGCAGCGCGCGCAGCGCGGGATGACGCAGGATCAGATCGCCGCGCGAAGGCGCGCCGTCGCGTTCGGCATTGAGCACCAGCAATTCCGGCGGCGCTGCGACGACCGCTTCGACAGGGATCGTTCCAAGCCGTGTCTGGCCCATTTGCGACGCCACGTCGATCAGCCCCGCCGCATGCATGATGTCGTCGGACAGGCCGCCGGAATTGGCATAACCGTTCGGCTCATAGACCAGTGTGCGAACGGCAGGGCGAGGCGCGATGGAAGACGCATCGGCTAGCTCCTCGTCCATCTTTGCAATCAACTCCGCCGCCCGCTGCGGAGCACCGAGCGAGGCACCAAGGTCGCGCGTGACCGCACGCACATCGGCCAGCGAGTTCGCCCAGGCGACTTCGACAAACGGAATGTGCGATTCCATCAACTGCGCCTTGAGCCGTGGGTTTGTGCCGCGATACATCACCACCAGATCGGGATTTAGCGACATCACTTCTTCGGCCGAACCGCGCGTGAGCGGAATGCCTTTCACCTGGTCGCGGATCGTCGAGACGATGGGGTGCGTATCGGCGGCCAGAAAGGAAAGTGCAGCGATGCGCGCGCGGGGAACGAGCCGAAAGACATATTCATCGGTGCAAAGAAACGTCGACACAATGCGCTGCGGCGCAGCATTCGCGGGCTGCACGGACAAGAAGGCGGCCATAAGAGCCGAGGCATGGATGCCATGCGTCAGGCGCATATTGAACCCCTAGAGACGCCGGCACACCTTCCGCCTAACCCATCCGGAGGAACCATGCGTATTTCCCTCACAGCCTTGAGCATCTGCGCGCTTGCCGCCAGCGTGTCCTACACCACCCTGGCCACTGCCGCACCGTCGGTGAGCGAGGTTCTCGACGCCAACCAACATGCGACGGGCGGCAGCGCCTGGGATGGGAAGGCAGCCTTGAAAGCCGATTTTGCCTATTCCGGCCAGGGCATGACCGGCAAGGTCACTTCCGTCGACGATCTGAAGAACGGCTATTGGGTCGATTCCTTCGCCATCGGTCCTGCCGGCGGCGCCAACGGTTTCGACGGCGTGCACAGTTGGGCGAAGGACGCGTCTGGCACGGTCACGCTTCAAGACGGCGGAGAACAACTGCCGCTCGCGATCAACGAGGGTTATCGCCGCGCCAATATTCTGTGGCGCGCCGACCGCGGTGGCGCGGTCGTGGTGACCGACGGCGAGAAGCCCGATGGCGGGACCGTTTATGACGTCCTGACCGTCACGCCCAAGGGTGGCAAGAATTTCGACCTCTGGTTCGACGCGAAGACGCATCTTTTGTCGCGCATCGTCGAGGCGCAGGGAGTGCAGACGATCACATCGATCTTGTCAGACTATCGCCCGGTCGATGGCGTCGAGATGCCGTACACGGTAATCGTCAATAACGGCGACGCGAAATACGATCAAACTTCGACCATGACCAGCGCGGTGTTTCTTCCCGCGCAAAGCCAGTCGGTCTTCTCGGCGCCCAAAGTGACGGTATCCGACTATTCGATTGCGGGCGGCGCAAAGGAAACGACATTCCCGTTCAAGCTCATCAACAACCACATCTATGCCGATGTGAGCGTGAACGGCAAAGGTCCCTATCAATTCATCTTCGATACGGGGGGCGTGAACCTCGTGACGCCGCCGCTTGCCGCCGAACTGAATCTCAAGACACAAGGCCAGATGCAGGGCGGCGGCACGGGCGTCGGCCATATGGATGTCGGCCTCACCAAAGTTGCCGCGCTCCAGCTCGGCGATGCGACCGTGAAGGATCAGGTGTTCGCCGTGATGCCGCTCAACACGATGTCCGTGACCGAGGGCGTCGGCATGCCCGGCATGATCGGGTTCGAGACGTTTCGACGTTTTGTCACGCGCGTGGATTATGGCACGGGTACGATCACATTGATCCGGCCGGACGCGTTCGACCCCAAAGATTCCGGCGTCGCGATCCCCTTCGTCTTCGACGGCAACTCCATCGAGGTCCAGGCAAGCTATGAGGGCGCGACCGGAAAATTCACGATCGATACCGGCTCGCGCGCCTCTCTCACCATCAACGGCCCCTTTGCTGCCAAATACAATCTCGCGAAGGACAGCAAGCGCATAGACGCCATTGCTGGCTGGGGTGTCGGCGGACCCTCGCGCGCCATCGCGTTGCGCGGCAGTGCGCTGACGATCGGCCCCATGACGGTCAAAGGGGCCGTCGTCGAGCTCTCGACCGACAAGGGCGGCGACTTCGCCGGCGGAGCCATCGCAGGCAATATCGGCGCCGGCATTCTCAAGCGCTATATCGTCACGCTCGATTACGAGCACACGACGATGTATCTGAAGCCGGTCACGATGGCGGTTGCCGATCTCGATACCTTCGATCGTGCGGGGCTATGGATTAACGAGAGCGACGATGGCTACAAGGTCGTCGATGTCACCAAGGGCGCTCCGGCGGAAGCCGCGGGGCTCAAGGTCGACGACGACATCGTCGCCGTCGACGGCAAGCCGGCCACATCCGTTCCCCTCTATGAGATCCGCAGGCAGTTGCGGGACGAAGCCGCGGGAACGGTCGTCACCTTCACGGTCAAGCGCGGCACCGGCACAACGAGCGTTCCGGTCACGCTGCGGGACCTGATCTAGGCATCGGTGGGCGATATCCCGGGACCGCTGCAGCGGCGACGCTTCAATCCGTATCGAGAGGGGCGCCCAGCAGGGTCGACGAATGGGGCATCTGGGCGAGGAACTGTGCCAGGCGCACAGTTTCCTCCTCCTTGCCGATCCAGCGAAGCTTCCGGATGCGTTTGACGATCTCGTCGGACAACTGCGCCTCGGTTGTCACCTGCGGCACGTCATTGTTGATACGCGTCGACATGATTGGCCTTCCTGTTTGTCCGCGAGGTTGTCCGCGCGCCACGGGCCCATCCGAGGCGCGCGCAACCTTGCTGTGTATTTGTGTCGTTCGATTGACGGCGGACGTTGCTTGACCATGAATCAGGCGGCTTCCTGGTGGTGCTCTGCGCGCCGCTTGGCCTTGCGCAGTTCGGAGATCGCGCCGGCGCCCGGCTCTTCCGAATTCTCAGCTGCCAGTTTGCGCATCGCTTCGCCGGCGCGCACGCTTTCATCGTAAAAATCGAGAGCCGCCTGGGCCAGCCATTTCTGCTGAAGAGCCAGAAGATCGGCGAGGTTATCGCAGTCCTGGCAACCTTCGATTGCATTCGCATTTTCTTCCAGGCGGCGATTGATGAAGCGCAAAGCCTCCTGGTGCCAGGCCCGCATGGTGTGCTCGAACAGTGTTCTGTTGTGGTTCATGGCGTTTGCGAGCGAACCGTTGAAGATCGCAAGCGTTCCGAAGCCGAAGGGCATGTGTGCAGTTTCGTCTTTTTCCGAATTGCGATGAGCCATCGGACACCTCCTTGGGGTTGTCTCTTCCGAGTTTCATTGGCAAGTCAGATTGTGCGCCCCCGCGCTCATAGTCCAAGCCGCGACACCTGCTTGTAAAAAGGCTAACGCCTTGTCCGGTCGATCGTTGCGCAATACTTTTGTGAAATCGCGGACAAGAAGTCAGTTTGTTTCACAACGGATTTGGATCGCATTTCAAAAGCATCTTTTGTGGAATGGCAACATTCCGGACACGTTGCGAAATTTTCACTCCCGTATCGTCTCGCGGAAGTTCCTGCGCCGGAACCTCGACAGCGGGGAATCGAGTCATTGACGAACTGGCCGCAGGTCATTGCGACGGATTGCGCGCGATATCGCCGGCAGTGCAACGCCGACTGCGCGTTGCCGATTCTGGGCCGAACTTGCTCCAATGCGTGGCGCCGATGCCGGCTACAAAGAGGTCCATCGCGGGACCGATTCGCGAGAATCTCCTGATCGACAGTTTCCGGCTTTGCCCCTATACAACCGGAGAACGAAGGAGGCATTCATGCCCGTTTATCGCGCCCCGGTCGAAGACTACCGCTTCCTCATGCATGAGCTTTTCGAAGTCGAAAAGCAGACCGACCTGCCCCGCTTCGCGGACCTGACGGCCGACCTGGTCGACGACATCCTCTCCAATGCCGGAAAGTTCTGCGAGGAGGTGTTGCACCCGATCAATCAGTCCGGAGACGAGGAAGGCTGCCATTACGAGAACGGCGTCGTACGCACCCCCGCGGGCTTCAAGGAGGCGTTCAAAGCCTATTCCGAAGCCGGCTGGGGCGGCCTCGGCGCGCCGACGCAATTCGGCGGCTCGAATCTCCCCATGATGGTGACGATGGCCGTGGCCGAGATGGCGCAATCGGCGAATCAGGCCTTCGCGATGTATCCCGGTCTCACCGGCGCAGCGTACAGCGCGTTGGGCGCCACGGGTGCGCCCTGGATGAAGGAACACATCGTCCCAAAGATGGTGGCGGGCGAATGGACGGGCACGATGTGCCTGACCGAGCCGAATTGCGGCACCGATCTCAGGCTGATGAAAACGCGCGCGGTCGAACAGCCCGACGGCACCTATCGCATGACCGGCACCAAGATCTTCATTTCCGGCGGCGACCACGATCTGACCGACAACATCATCCATATGGTGATCGCGAAGATCCCCGACGAAAACGGACAAATCCACGACGATCTCTCGACCGTGAACTTTTTCATGGTGCCGAAATATATCGTGAAGGAAGACGGCTCGCCGGGCCCCCGCAACGGCGTCACCTGCGGCGGCATCGAAAAGAAAATGGGCATCAAGGGCTCGGCCACCTGCATTCTCAATTTCGACGATGCGATCGCCTGGCGGCTGGGACCCAAGCCCACGCCGCCCAAGCCGGGCGAAAAGCGCTCGGCCTCCGAAGGCATGAAAGGCATGTTCGGGATGATGAACGGCGCGCGGTTGGGCGTCGGCATCCAGGGCATCAGCGTGGGCGAAGTGGCTTACCAGAACGGCGTCGCCTATTCGCTCGAGCGTCGTGCCGGCCACGCATTGACGGGACCGGCCAAGCCGGACAAACCCGCGGACGTCTTGATGGTGCAGCCCGATATACGGCGCATGCTGCTGCATTCGCGCGCCTTCGTGGAAGGCGCACGCGCGATGGCGATGTGGACGACGCTCAACATGTCGATTGCGGATTCGAGCCGCCCAGAAAGCGCGACGGCCGGCATGCTGGCCGATCTGATGACGCCCGTGATCAAGGCCTTCTTCACCGATATGGGCTTCGAGGCGGCGAATATGGGCATGCAATGTTATGGCGGCCATGGCTATATCCGCGACAACGGCGTCGAGCAGTTCGTACGCGACGGCCGCATCAACCAGACCTATGAAGGCGCCAACGGGGTGCAGGCGATGGATCTCGTGGGCCGCAAGCTCGGCCGCAAGGGGGGAGCAGCGCCGATGGCGCTGTTCGGACTCATCTCCGGTTGGCTCGGCGAGAACGCCAGTGACGACAAGCTTGCGCCCTTCACAAAGCCCGTGAAGCGCGGGCTCGACACCTTGCAGCAGGCGACTTTGTGGCTGGCGCAGAACGGCATGGCCAATCCCAACAATGCCGGCGCGGGCGCGGTCGATTATCTGCGCATGATGGGCATCGTGGTCGTCGGCTGGATGTGGGCGCGCATGGCAAAACTCGCGCAGGCCAAGCTCGCGGCGGGCGCCGGCAACAAGGCGTTCTATGAAGGCAAACTCGTCTCGGCGCGCTACTGGATGGAGCGCATGATTCCGGAATGCTCGATGCTGTTCGAACGCATCCAGGCCGGCGCCGATACGATCATGGCTTTCGCGCCGGCGGCGGAGTGAACATCGCAAACTGATTGGGAGAACCAACCATGCCACGTCCCGTTCATTTCGAAATCCACGCCAGCGATCCCGAGAAACTGGTCGCGTTCTACACCCGCGTGTTCGATTGGAAGTTCAATCATCTGCCACATATCAATTACTGGCTGATCGACACCGGCGCAGGCGAAGGCATCAATGGCGGATTGATGAAGCGCCTGGGGCCCGCGGCTCCCGAAGGCGCGCCCGTCAATTCCTATGTCGTGACCATCGGCGTGCCGTCGGTCGACGACTATCTGAAACGCGCGCTCGATGCCGGCGCCACGGTCGCGCTCGCAAAAATGCCGATCCCGGGCGTCGGCTGGCAGGTGTATGTGAAGGATCCGGACGGCAATATCCTGGGCCGTCACCAAGCGGATGCTTCGGCGAAGTAGCGCTCAAGCCTGTATGTGCCGTTGTGTTCTCCGTAATCGAGGAGGCGAAGCAATGTCCGCTCTGTCTGATATCAAGCCAACAACTCCGAGACGCATCATAGATTTGGTTGAAGATGCTGGCATTGACATCAGCGATTGGAGAAATATCAAAGGTGGCAAAGAAAGAGCGGCGGTAAATCCGAAATATTGTTACGAATGGTCATTCGTTGAGGCCGGCAAGGTCGTCGTATTGAACCTATGGCATGAACTAATCATTGAGCGCGATGGTACGCTCACCCAACAGTTAAATATGAAAGAAACAGCTAGTCGACCAACTACGTCAAACAACCAAGTCGTATGGGCCAGAAGAGCACACAAGATGGATGACGCGATTCGTGAAGCCTATAATAGTCGGTTGCCGGTACGAGTTGTTGTTTGCGATGGAAAGAGGCGAACAAACAACGACACCGACACAAAACCTTCGCGAGTAAAGGCACGGCTGCTCGATCCAATAGCGTGGGCAGTAACTTCATATAACAGCAAAACAGGTGAAAGCGTTCTGACGCGCGGTGTGAGTCCCGGCAAGTTTGTTGATCAATTTGCGATTCGCGGCGAACTCGAAAGACCAACAAAGCGCCGACTGGTTTCTGGTTATGCCTTTGATAGAAGTTCAGAAGTGCGGAATTTCGCACTCATGCGGGCCTCGGGAAAGTGTGAACTGTGCGAAACCCCTGGCTTCAAGATGGCTGACGGACGAATTTACTTAGAAACCCATCACATAATCCCACTATCTGAAAAAGGAAAAGACTCGAAAGATAATGTTGTCGCTCTTTGTCCAAACCACCACCGGGAAGCCCATCACGGCAGCGGTAAACAGATGATACAGCGGCAATTACTCAAGTTGGTTATTCAAAAACATTCGCATCCGAAATCGAATTAAGTTCGCCCTTGCTTTGAAGATTCCAACGCGGACGCCGCCAGCGCCACCATGCCCTGATCCATCTTGAAGGGCGGCTGATAACCCATGTCGCGCCGCGCCTTGGCATCGACCAGAATGCAATCGCAGGACATGATCCCGGCCGTGAAGCGGGTCAGCGGCGGACGGCCCGGCAGCGGCAGTATCCGCCACGCTTTCTCACTCACATAAGCGATGGCGCCGATCAGCCACGCGGGCACGTTGCGATCCGGCAAGGTAAATCCCGCCGCCGCGGCCATGCGCGTGAGCAAATCGCGAAAGACGACCGGCGGCCCGTCCAGCACGAAATAAGCTTCGCCGCCCCGCCCCTTCGTCAATGCGAGTTCGATCGCGTAAGACAGATTTCCGATATAGGTGGTCGAGGTCTGGTTGCGGCCGCCACCGATCCAGGCGAAACGCCCCTGCTCCGCCATACTCTTCACCGCCGGCAGAATCGTTTCGTCGTCTGGTCCCCACACGAAGCGCGGCCGAACTACGATGGTTTCGAAGCCCTTCGCGGAGTCGTTCGCCTCGCGGACGGCTTTTTCCGCATGCGCCTTGGTGCGCGAATAGGGAAACGGCGAGTTGAGCGCGAGAGGATAAGTTTCGTCCACGTTGCGCATATTCTGGCCGCAAAAGAGCGCGGCTTCGGTGCCGATATGGACGAAGCGCTTGACGCCGGCCTCTTTCGCCGCAGCGAGCGTGCGTTTTGTGCCGTCGACATTGATCCGCCAATAATCGGACCAAGGTCCCCATTCCTCGACATAGGCCGCGCAATGGACGACCGCGTCCGCGCCCTTCAAATGGGCAGCTGTCACATCGTCGAGCGTGCAGCGCGCGGGTTTGGCGCCCACCGCCGCGATCTTCGCATCGCTTTTCTCGGATCGCGACATGGCGGTGAGCGCGTGCCGTCCCGCGACCGCTTTCGCGAATGCGCCGCCCACGAATCCCGATGCGCCGGTGATGAAGATGTTCATGAATTCGCTCCGCTTTGAGCAGCGAGACTACGCCGCCTCGGCCAGTTTCGCGAGTTGGGCGAGGACGGATTGCGCACCTTTGAGCCTGTCCTCGGGCGTGGGCCAATCGCGCGCGATCACCACCTTCTGATCCGGTCGCACTTTCATCGTGCTCGCATGCGCGCCGATCAGGCGCACCAGGCCTACGGGATTGGGGAAGGTGTTGTTGCGAAAGGTGAGCGTGGCGCCTTTCGGGCCGGCGTCGATCTTCTCCACCAGGGCGATGCGGCACAGGCTCTTGATCGCAACGACTTTGAGCAGATGCTGCACTTCTTCCGGCAGCGCGCCGAAGCGGTCGATAAGCTCCGCCGCAAAGCGCTCGATCTCACCCTGGTCCTCGATGGATGCGAGCCGCCGGTAGAGCGCCATCCGCACATTGAGATCGGGTACAAAGGCTTCCGGGATGAGCACGGCCGTGCCGATATTGATCTGCGGCGACCATTGGTCGGCCAGTTCCACCGACTGGTCGCCTCCCAGGCGCATCTGCGAGACGGCTTCTTCCAGCATCTCCTGATAAAGCTCGATCCCCACCTCGCGCACATGTCCGGATTGCTCGTCGCCCAGAAGATTGCCCGCGCCGCGGATGTCGAGATCGTGGCTCGCGACCGAAAATCCCGCGCCCAGTTGATCGAGCGATTGCAGCACCTGCAACCGGCGCTCTGCCGTCTCGGTCAGTTTCCTGTCTGCCGGCGTCGTCAGATAAGCATAGGCGCGCTGCTTGGAGCGGCCGATGCGGCCGCGCAATTGATAGAGTTGAGAAAGCCCGAACATGTCGGCGCGATGCACGACAAGCGTGTTCGCGGTCGGGATGTCGAGGCCGCTCTCCACGATATTGGTGGAGATCAGCACATCCATCTTGCCGTCATAGAATGCCGTCATCACGTCTTCGAGCAAGCTCGGCGCCATCTGCCCGTGACCGATCGCAGCCTTCACCTCAGGAACAGTCTCCTTGAGGAACTCCTGCGCCTCGCGCAGATCGGCGATGCGCGGGCATACGTAGAAGCTCTGCCCGCCGCGATAATGCTCGCGCAGGAGTGCCTCGCGGATCACCAGCGGATCGAACGGCGTGACGAAAGTGCGCACCGCCAGGCGGTCGACCGGCGGCGTGGTGATCAGCGACAGATCGCGCACACCTGAGAGCGCGAGCTGCAGGGTGCGCGGAATGGGCGTCGCCGTCAGCGTCAGCACATGCACGTCCGCTTTCAGGGATTTGAGACGCTCCTTATGCACCACGCCGAAATGCTGCTCTTCGTCCACGATCACGAGACCCAGATTACGGAACTCGATGCCCTTTGCCAGCAGCGCATGCGTGCCGATCACGATGTCGATGTCGCCGCTGGCGAGACCCGCCTTGGTTTCGCGCGCATCCTTTGCGTCCACGAAACGCGAGAGCTGACGGATCTTCAGCGGAAAGCCGCTAAAGCGCTGGCTGAACGTTTTGAAATGCTGGCGCGCCAGAAGCGTGGTCGGAACGACGACCGCGACCTGCTGCCCCGACATCGCTTCCACGAATGCGGCGCGCAACGCCACTTCCGTCTTGCCGAAGCCGACATCGCCGCAAACCAGCCGGTCCATCGGCCGGCCCTTCGCGAGGTCTTCAATGGATTCCGCGATCGCGCGTTCCTGATCGTCCGTTTCCTGATAGGGAAATTTCGCGCAGAATTCGTCATAGAGTCCCTGCGGCGGATCTACGGGTTCGATCGATTTCAACTGGCGCGCGGCCGCGATGCGAATCAACTCTGCCGCGATCTCGCGCACGCGCTCCTTCATGCGCGCCTTGCGGCTCTGCCAGCCCGCGCCGCCAAGCCTGTCGAGCTGCGCGGTCGCGTCGTCCGCGCCGTAGCGCGTGAGAAGTTCGATATTCTCGACCGGCAGGAACAGCTTGCCGCCGTCATATTGCAGTTCGAGGCAATCGTGCGGCGCGCCCAGCACGTCGATGGTTTGCAGACCTGCGAACCTGCCGATGCCGTGCTCGATATGGGTGACGAGATCGCCGGGCGCCAGACTCGACGCTTCGGCGAGGAAATTCTGCGCGCGCTTGGATCGCCCGCGGGTGCGCACCATGCGGTCGCCCAGAATGTCCTGCTCGGCGACGATGGCGAAATCCGGCGCTTCGAAGCCATGCTCGAGACCGAGCACACCCACGCCGACGCCATTGGCGTGCAGTTTCAGCGCATCCGGCCAATCAGCGACATGACGCATGGCGTCGAGGCCGTGATCGGCGAGCACGCCCCCCATGCGTTCGGCCGAGCCTTCGCTCCACGCCGCCAGGATCACGCGTTTGTTCTGCGCCTGAAGCAATTTGATATGCGCGGCGGCAGCCTCGAACACATTGACCCGGCCTTGCGCCCGCTCCGGCGCAAAATCGCGCGCGGTGCGCCCACCTGCATCGACGGAGCTTTTCGATTCTGGCGCCTGAAACGGAGACAGGGCGCGCACGTCGTGATGCACGAGCCCGCCTGCCCATTCCTCGGCGTTCAGATAAAGACGTTCGGGCGGCAGGGGCTTGTAGGGCGGCGTGCCCGCGTTCTCCTTGCCGCTGCCCGCCAGGAACTGGCGGCGCGTCGCATAATAATCCGCGATCAATTCGAGCCGGGCGGCCTTCGCTTCTTCCGCCTGATGCGAAAGCAGAATGAGCGCACGCGGCACATAGTCGAACAGCGTGTCGAGTCTGGCATGGAACAGGGGCAGCCAATGCTCCATCCCCTGATGCTTGCGCCCCGCGCTCACCGCTTCGTAAAGCGGATCGTCGCGATCGGCGGGACCGAACGCCGCCACATAACCTGTCCGGAACCGGCTGATCGACTCCGTATCGAGCGGCGTTTCGCTTGCGGGCAGGAGTTCGATCTCCGTGATCTGTTCGGTCGAAAGCTGCGTCTCCGCATCGAATTTGCGGATCGCGTCGAGCGCGGCGCCGAAGAAATCGAGCCTTAGCGGCTCTTCCGTTCCGGGCGGCCACAGATCGACGATGCCGCCGCGCAGCGCGAAATCGCCTGGCTCGCGCACGGTACTGGCTCGCGCATAGCCCTGGCGCGCGAGAAACGCCGTCAGCTTCTCGTGATCGACCACATTGCCGACGCGCGCGAAGAAACTGTCGTCTGCAATGGTCTCGCGCGGCGGCACGCGCTGGAGCAGCGCATTGACCGTCGTGACGACGAGGGCCGCGCCCGCATCCTTCTGGCGCCGCGCGAGTGCGGCGAGAGTTGCAAGTCTTCGGCTCTCGATATCGGGCTTGGGCGAGACGCGGTCATAGGGCAGACAATCCCATGCAGGAAACGACAACACGGGCAGAGCTGGCATGAAGAAATGCGCTGCTTCCAGCGCCGCCTGCGCCTGCACGTCGTCGGCGGCGACGAACAGCACAATCCCTTTGCGCCGCCCGGCCGCTTCGGCCGCGAGCCATGCATCGAAGCCTTCCGGCGCGCCCGTGACCGCAAAGTGGCCCGGCGTGCGGGCGATATAATTCAGACGTTCCACGTGGGGCTCTGGCGATGGCAGACGGCCTTGAGGCGGGCGAACACGGCGTTGTCGTAGGTTGCGGGCACGGGCGCGTGGCCTTGAAGCCAGGCATAGACCTCCTGATCGGGCGCCCCGAGGAGGGCCTCGAAATCGTCCAATTCCGCCTCGCTCAGGCTCGCCAGATGCGTCTCGGCGAAGGCGCCGAAGATCAGATCGACCTCCTTGAAGCCGCGGCGCTGGGCGCGGAAAAATAGCCGTTTGCGCCGGGCCTCTTTCGAGCCAGCTTTTTCAGAATCCGTCATCGGCCGGATATAGCGTGGGAGGGCGGCACGGACCAGTGGCGGCGAGGCGATTTCGGCCCGCGTTGAGCCTGCAGCGCAACCGGCTATCTTGCGGCCCGATGCGGCCCGCGATTCTGTTTCCCCTCTTTGCCGAGACGCGCACCTTGCCGGGCATCGGCCCCAGGCTCGAAAAGCTGATCGCGCGCGTGGCGGGTACGCGGCTGGTCGATCTCATATTCGACTTGCCGTCCGGCATCGTCGACCGCAGCTACCGGCCGCGCCTGATCGATGCGGAGGAAGGTCGCATCGCGACCTTCATCGTGAATGTGCTCGATCATCTGCCGCCGCGCGACCGCCGCCAGCCCTATCGCGTGCGCTGCTCGGACGACAGCGCGATCATCGAGCTCATCTTCTTTCATGCCGACAACAGCTATCTCACGCGCACATTGCCGCTCGGGCAGAAGCGCCTGATCAGCGGTCGCGTCGAGCGCTTCGGCGGCAAGCTGCAGATGCCACATCCCGATCACGTGCTCGCGCCCGAGGAGGCGGCGACTCTTCCCCTGCAGGAGCCCGTCTACCGGCTCACGGAGAATCTGCCGCCGAAATCGCTCGCCAAGGCGATCCGCATTTCGCTGGAGAAAGTGCCCGCGCTGCCGGAATGGCTCGATCCGGATTATCTGCGCGCGCGCAGCTGGACATCGTTCGGCGATGCGTTGCGCGCGGCACACGCGCCGCAGAGCGAAAACGATCTGCAACCGACGGCGACCAACCGCATGCGGCTCGCTTATGACGAGTTGCTCGCCAATCAACTGGCGCTGGTGCTGATCCGCGCGCGATTGCGCAGCGTCAAAGGCCGCAGCCTGAAAGGCGACGGACATCTGAAGCAGAAGGCCATCGCGGCGCTGCCCTTTTCACTCACCTCCGCCCAATCGCAAGCGCTCGCCGAAATCGAAGCGGACATGGCCGCGCCCACGCGCATGCTGCGGCTGCTGCAGGGCGATGTGGGCGCCGGCAAAACCATCGTCGCGTTTCTGGCACTTCTGGACGCCGTCGAAGCGGGCACGCAAGGCGCGCTGATGGCGCCGACGGAACTGCTCGCGCGCCAGCACATGCTGGCGCTGGCGCCGCTGGCGGCGGCGACCGGCGTGCGTATGACCCTGCTCACGGGACGCGAACGCGGAAATCCCCGTGAGCAGATTCTCGCAGCGCTCGCCAAAGGCGAAATCGATATTCTCGTGGGTACGCATGCCCTGTTCACCGAAGATGTCGCGTTTCGCGATCTGGGATTGGCCATTGTCGACGAGCAACATCGCTTCGGCGTCCATCAGCGTCTGCAACTGCAGAGCAAGGGCGCAACGGATGTGCTGGTGATGACGGCCACCCCCATCCCGCGCACCCTGGCGCTGACCGCCTATGGCGACATGGATGTCTCGCGCATTGCGGGCCGCCCGCCCGGGCGGCAACCGGTCGACACGCGCGTGCTGCCGGCTGAGCGACTGGAAGAGGTCGTCGAGCATCTCCGCGGCGCGATCGCCAAAGGCGCGCGCGCCTATTGGGTGTGTCCGCTGGTCGAGGAATCCGAGAAGATCGATCTGGCGGCAGCCGAAGAGCGCGCCGGCGAATTGCGCGAATTGCTGGGCCCGAAGGTGGGGCTTGTGCATGGCCGCATGAAAGGCGCGGAGCGCGACGCAGCCATGGCGAAGTTCAAATCCGGTGAGCTGTCCGTGCTTGTCGCCACGACTGTCATCGAAGTGGGGGTCGACGTACCCGAAGCGACCATCATGGTGGTCGAGCATGCCGAACGCTTCGGCCTCGCCCAGCTTCATCAGTTGCGCGGACGGGTGGGACGCGGCTCCGGGAAGTCGACTTGCCTGCTCATCTATCAACCGCCTTTGGGGGAGACCGCGAAGGCAAGGCTCAAAACCTTGCGTGAGACGGACGACGGTTTCGTCATCGCGGAAGAGGATCTGCGGCTGCGGGGCGCGGGCGAGCTTCTGGGCGTGCGCCAGAGCGGCATGCCAGAGTTCCGGCTGGCCGATCTGATGGCCCATGCCGAGCTGTTGGCAGCCGCGCGCGACGACGCCAAACTGATCCTCGGCCGCGACCCCGAGCTCAAATCGCCGCGCGGCGAAGCGCTTCGTGTTTTGCTCTATCTTTTCGAACGCGACGAAGCCGTGCGTTACTTGCGGACAGGATGAGACGATGACTCCCGATTTCCAGCCAGCTCTCGAGCGCGCACTCGCCAGCGCCATTCCCGGCCTCGAAGGCATCGGCACACTCACGCGACTGTCGGGCGGCGCGAGCCAGGAAACCTGGTCGTTCGACGCGACGGTGGCGGCCCGCATCGAGCCGCTCATTCTGCGGCGCAGTCCCGGCGGTGCACCCCGCGCGCCGGGGCAAGGCGCCAATTCCGTGCCGCTGGAAACCGAAGCAATCGTTATCGAGGCGTCGCGCGCCGCCGGGGTGGCTGCGCCCCGTGTGCGCGCCGTGCTCAAGTCCGAAGACGACGCGGGCATCGGGTATGTGATGGACCGGCTGCCGGGCGAAACCATCGCCCGAAAGATCCTGCGCGACGCCGAATTTGCCGCCGTGCGGCCGAAGCTCGCGCGCCAATGCGGCGAAATCCTCGCGCGCATCCACGCCGTGGATATCGCGCCGCTCAGCCACATGCTTCCTGTGGTGGATGGTCCCGCGCAATTGCACCGCTATCGCGACATCTACGACCTCTACAATTATCCCCACCCGGTCTTCGAATTGGCATTCCAATGGCTCGAGCCTCGTATGGCGCAAGCGCGGCGGCAGACGCTCGTGCATGGCGATTTCCGCCACGGCAATCTGTTGATCTCGCCCCAAGGCGTCGAAGCCGCGCTCGACTGGGAGCTCACCCATATCGGCGATCCGCTCGAAGACATCGGCTGGATCTGCACCAATTCCTGGCGCTTCGGCGTGGCGGAGAAAGTGGTGGGCGGCTTCGGCGACCTGCCCGATCTTCTGTCGGGCTACGAAGATGCAGGCGGCGGCAGGATCGATCCCGACGAGGCGCGCACCTGGATTGTCTACGGCTCGCTCAAATGGGGCATCATGTGCATGTCGATGTACCAGGGATTTCTGAACGATCGTTCTGTCGAGCGCGCGACGATCGGGCGGCGTTCGTCGGAAACCGAAATCGACCTCGTCAACCTCATCATCCATGGAAAGCTCTGAGCCATGATGGACCAGCCCTCGATCCGCGAATTGGTGACGGCCGTACGAGACTTTCTCGAAACCAAGGCGATGCCCGAACTCAAGGGACATACGGCCTTTCACGCCCGCGTGGCCGCGAACGCGCTCGGTATCGTGGCGCGCCAACTGGAATTCTACGACCGCGCATCGGAAGAGGAAACGAAGCGTCTCATGGCACTCCTCGGGCACGAGGGCGCGCTCGAGGAATTGAATCGCGAATTGTGCGTGCGCCTCCGCACCGGCGAATTCACGCTTGCGACACCGGGACTCGCCGCGCATCTCGAAGCGACCACCCGCGACAAGGTCGCCATCGACCAGCCGAATTATTCGGGATTGAAGCAGGCGCCGGAACGCCGCCTTTAAGCGGGCTCTTTAAGCAGGCTCGGGCGCACCCTTTTCGCCCAGCGCGATGCGGCCCAGCGCCAGAGCCGCCATCAGCACCGCTTCCGCGCCCGCGACCGCGGGACCCATCCAGACGGGATTTGTCGGCTTCGGATAGAAGAACGCGAGCGCGTCTTCCAGTCCGAGCCCGCTCAGGATCGCGGGGACCAGTGCATAGAGCGCGAACAACACCGCCACGGCCGCGAAGTCTCCGCGGCGGCCGGGCAGTGTCTGGAACAGCACGAAAAGCCGCGATGACAGCCTGATCCGCCGGCAAACCGCTGCGGCCGAGCCAAACGACCAAGGCTATGACGACCACCAACGTCGCCAGATAGCTCATCATCCAGCCCTGCAGACCGAGGATGAAACCACCCAGCCGACCCTTTGCCAGCTTCCCGCCGAGCCAGCGGTACAGCACGCGATCCTTGGGCTCGAGCAGCACCATCGCATAGCTGAGAACGCCGTAGGTCGTGGCGGCCAGCGCCAGGCGCAATGCCACCGCGTCCCATCGCTCCCCCGCCGTGACGGGCGCGAGCCACGCATCGAAGCCTGCCACGTAAACACCCATGAACAGCAGAAACGCCGCCCAGACGAGCGGCCCGTTGCGCATTTTCAGCTCCACGCGCATCTCGCGATAGCAGCCGACCAGCGTCCAGGCCGTGAACAGCGCCAGCGTGACAAGAAAGAACGGCCGCGCATCGAGCCGCTGTCCCCACCACAGAATGAACTGGGTCGCGGGCTTGTGCGTGATGAACGAACCCGCCGGATCGGCCGCCTCCCACACATAGGACACGGCGATCGCCGCGGCGATGCCGACCAGCTGATAAATGTAGAGCCCGAACCGCGAATGCGATTGGCGTCGCCGCACGGCGACGAGGCTTGCAAGCAAAGCCGCGGCTTGCGAAATCGCGCCCAGGGTCAGCAAATAAACCAGATCGAGCACTGCTGCGAACGGTCCGAGATGCACGAAGTCGGAGGTGGCGATCACGGCGAGGCAGATCGCACCACCATACCAATTGAAGATCGTCGAGCCGAACAGCTTGGCCCAGATCATGCCGGCGGCGGTCAGCGACGACAGGCGCTGACTGTCCCAGGTGCGGTCGCGGATTTCACCGACGACACTCAAGGCCGCGTTGCGCGAACCCCAGATCACCACAATGAAATAATAAAACATCTCGGCGACTGTGGCGGGACGATAATCGACGCCCCCCGAAAGCGCGGCGGCAAAGAACGCCAGCACCAGCACGATCGTCATCAGGAGTACGCGCCGGGGTGTGAGCTCGAGCCAGATGTTGCGGCGGAATTCCGGGTTCATCGGATCATGTCCCGCCGCCCGTCACTTGCGCGAAATATGCTTCTTCCAGCGCCTTCGTGGATTCGCCGAAGCTCGCAAGTTCGAAGCCCGCCTTGACGATGTCGCGGATCAGCTTGGCGCGCGCGCCGGGATTGCGCGTAAAAGTGACGAGCGCATGATGGTCGTCCGCTTCGAGCACGTCGATGCCGGCGCCCGTGAGGAAACTGCGCAGGTCGCTGCGCGCGGTTGCCAGTTCGATCAGATAACGCGGCCGTTCGTCGTCGCGCACCTTGATAGGCTTGCCGCCCACCACATGGCCGCCTTCGACGATGATCATCTCGGAGCAGTAATCTTCAAGCTCGGCCAAGATGTGCGACGAGACGACAAGCGTCATGCCGGCCTCGCGCAACTTGCGCAGGAGCGCGGAAAGATCGCGACGCGCCTGCGGATCGAGACCGGCGGCCGGCTCGTCGAGCAGGAGAACGTTGGGCTCGTGCACGATCGCTTGGCCGATGGCGAGACGCTGGCGAAGACCGCGCGACAATTCTCCGGCCTTGGTTTCGAGCCGGTCGACGAGACCGACCCTGCGGGCCGCCTTTTCGACCGCGCCGCTCGACAGCGCGGGCGCGATGCCGTGCGACCACGCCGCATAAAGCAGGCAGCGGCGGACGGACAACTCGTCATAGAGGCCGTAGAAATCCGGGAGATATCCCAGATGCGCGTGAATCTCGCGGGGCGATTGGCGTGTATCGAGACCGTTGATCGTCACCGTACCGGCATAAGGCGCTTCGAGCGCAGCCAGACACCGCAGCAATGTCGTCTTGCCCGCGCCGTTGGGCCCGACCAGCGCCGTGATGGTCTGCGGCTGAACCGTCAGCGAGACGCCGTCGAGCGCCCGCTTTGTCGGGTATTCATACACAAGATCGCGAACTTCGATCATACCGCCCCGGACACGGGCCCCGCCATCGTGAAATACTAGGCGTAGCACTTCAAACGCGCCACACTCGCAGGAGATTATGACCAAAAAATGGGTCGAGGCGAGGAGCGGAACGGGCGATGAAGACGCGTGCGGCTGTGGCATTTGGCGCGGGCAAGCCCCTGGAAATCGAGGCCGTCGATCTCGAAGGGCCGCGGGCGGGCGAAGTGCTGGTCGAGATCAAGGCGACCGGAGTCTGCCACACCGACGCATTCACGCTTTCGGGTGACGATCCCGAGGGGCTGTTCCCCGCAATTCTCGGCCATGAGGGCGCCGGCATTGTGCTCGAAACGGGACCGGGCGTGACGTCTCTTGCACCGGGCGACCACGTCATTCCGCTTTACACGCCGGAATGCCGCGAATGCGACTACTGCACCAGCCATAAGACGAATCTGTGCCAGGCGATTCGCGCCACCCAGGGGCGCGGGCTGATGCCTGACGGCACCAGCCGCTTCTCGCGCAAGGGTGTGCCGATCCTGCACTATATGGGCTGCTCCACGTTCTCGAATCACACCGTGTTGCCGGAGATTGCGCTCGCAAGGATCCGCAAGGACGCGCCCTTCGACAAGGTCTGCTACATCGGCTGCGGCGTGACGACGGGCATCGGCGCGGTGATCTTCACCGCCAAAGTCGAGCCGGGGGCCACTGTCGTCGTGTTCGGTCTCGGCGGCATCGGGCTCAATGTGATTCAGGGCGCGCGCATGGCAGGCGCGGCGGCGATCGTGGGCGTCGACATCAATCCCGCGCGCGAAGCGCTCGCCCGCAAATTCGGCATGACCCATTTTGTCAATCCGAAGGAAATCAAAGGCGATCTCGTCGGCCATCTGGTCGAACTGACCAAAGGCGGCGCAGATTACAGCTTCGAATGCATCGGCAATGTGAAGACCATGCGGCAGGCCCTCGAATGCTGTCACAAGGGTTGGGGCACGAGCGTAATCATAGGCGTGGCGGGTGCCGGCCAGGAAATCTCCACCCGTCCGTTTCAACTCGTCACGGGGCGCAATTGGCGAGGTTCGGCGTTCGGCGGCGCGAGAGGCCGCACCGACGTGCCCCGCATCGTCGACTGGTACATGGACAAGCGCATCGCCATCGATGACCTGATCACCCACACCATGCCGCTCGAAAAGATCAACGACGCGTTCGAGCTGATGCACAAGGGCGAGAGCATCAGGAGCGTGGTGGTTTACTGATCACGCACCCTGCGCGCCGATGATCGCGACGGAGCACACATTCATGGCGGGTGCGCCGCCCAGATTGTGCGTCATGCCGATGCTGGGATTCTTGAGCTGGCGTGCGCCGGCCCTGCCCTGAATCTGCAGATACATCTCGTAGAGCATGCGCAGACCGCTGGCGCCGATCGGATGGCCGAAGCATTTGAGGCCGCCGTCGATCTGGCACGGCACCTGGCCGTCGGCATCATAGAAGCCGTTCATCACGTCCTTCCACGCTTCGCCTTCGCGGCTGATGAAGAGGTCCTCCATCGTGACAAGCTCGGTGATCGAGAAGCAGTCATGCACTTCCATCATCGAGACTTCATCGCGCGGGCTTTTGATGCCGGCTTCCTCATAGGCGCGCTTGGCCGCGATGCGCGCGGTGTGGAAATAGCTGCCGTCCCAGGAATTGTGCTGACTCTCGAGACCGTTCGACAATGCGAGCTGCAGCGCCTTGACGGTGATGATGTCGGTCTTGCCCATCGCGCGCGCGATTTCCGGCGTGGTGACGATGGCACATGCCGCACCGTCCGACACGCCGCAGCAATCGAACAGGCCCAGCGGCTCGGCGATCATGGGCGCGTTCAGGCACATTTCCTCGGTGATCGCCTTCTGGAGATGCGCCTTGGGATTCTTGGTGCCGTTGGCGTGGCTTTTCACCGACACATGCGCGATCGCGCGCTTCAGATCGTCCTTTGAGACCTTGTGTTTGGCGCGATAGGCCGAAGCGAGTTGGGCGAAGTTGCCCGGCGCCGAACCGTTCGCGTTCCACAACGGATTGAGCGTGCCCTGCTCGCGTTGCGGCAGGCCGCCATAGCCGGTGTCCTTCAGCTTCTCGACGCCGAGCGCGAGCGCGATATCGCAGGCGCCGGCCGCGACCGCGTAGACCGCGCCGCGAAACGCTTCAGAGCCGCTGGCGCAGAAATTCTCGACATGGGTCACCGGCACATTCGGCAGGCGCAACGCAACGGAGAGCGGCGTGCCGCCCTTGCCCACATGCTGCTCGTCCATCGCGGTGGAGAACCATGCGGCCTGGATCTGGCTCGTCTCGACGCCGGCATCCTGCATCGCTTCGAGATAGGCTTCGACGATCAACTCTTCCGCGCCCATGTCCCAGCGCTCGCCGAATTTGGAGCAGCCCATGCCGAGGATTGCGACCTTGTCCTTGATGCCAGACGCCATGCGAGTCTCCCAATATCGATGGGCTGCGATCTAATCGCCTGGAACTTGCGCTGTAAAGCTGCGGGGGGATCGGAAGCGGATCCGCCGGCAATCGAATATACCAATGATTTCAAAGACTACCGGCCGGGTTTGCCGAAGGATCGGCTGCCGGGCATGCGGCCGCTTCAAGGACGGCGTTGCTCGGCCGCGGCCCACGCTTCTCCGCGTGAGACATGCACGCACTCCCTACTGGCGGAAACCGAAACCGAAACCGCGCGAAAAACATCGTAAAGACGCCCGCGCCATCCGAACTCCGCGATCTTGGAGCCAGTGCCGTCCAAATTTGTCGCAGCTTGGGAGCATCGGTCGGAAAGCTTCGGCCCCCGCGCCAATTGCCGCGGCTTTGCCGGGAATCACAGGCGGTCGGACCAGAAATGGTGTTTTTTGCGCTGCAGAATCGCGTGCTGCCACCCAATCTAAGGTGGCGGCCAGCTTGCTATATGTTAGAGTCTTGGACCGTCGCTTGGGAACCCGGCTGCCCTGCCGGACGTTCTTTTCGCGGTCGCTTCGAACACCCTGGCCGTCGCCGGGAGATTCGGGCCGATATGTGTTTCCACCCGGCTGGCGGGCATTCAGTTTCGTTCAAGCGTTCAACAAACGAGGAGTTTACGTACTATGAGCATGTCTTCGAAATTACGGATTGCGGCGGGCGCTGCCACTTTGGCGGTTGCGGCCCTGGCATTCGGCGCTCCCGCCAATGCGGACGGCATCAAGGTCGGCGTGTTGACCTGCCATGAAAGCAGCGGCTGGGGATTCATCATCGGATCGTCGAAGGATCTGCGCTGCAATTTCTCGCCGAACCACGGCATGGGTGAGCACTATGTTGGCACGGTTTCCAAATTCGGCGTCGATATCGGTTATACGCGCGGTGGCATCATCGTGTGGGACGTCGTCGCACCGAATTCCGGCATGAAGCGCGGCGCGCTTCAGGGCGGCTACGCGGGCGCGCAGGCAAGCGCAGCCGTCGGCGTCGGCGCAGGAGCCAACGTACTCATTGGCGGCCTCGACAGATCGATTGCATTGCAGCCGGTCAGCGTCGAAGGCGAAACCGGTCTGAACGTGGCGGCCGGCATCGGCGCCATCGACTTGAAATACGTTCCGTAAAAAGCGGACTGATTTCTACGCGAAAGCCCCGCCGGACCGGCGGGGCTTTTTGCGTTTGGAAGGTGTTTCAAGCCGCCGCCAGATGCTTCGGCCGACGCAATTCGGGCGCGAGCCCCTCGCCCATCAGGTCGATGAAATTGTCGCAGTAGAAACGCTCGACTGCGCGCGCCGGCGTATTCGCGAGCGAATCGTTGAACCGCTTGAGCGGATTGCGACCGCCTTCGACATGGGGGAAATCGGATGAAAAGAGGCAAACCTCCTCGCCGGCATTGGCAATGATCCAGCCCGCATCCTCATGCGGGTAAGGCGTGACGCGCACCTGGCGGCGCACAATTTCGCTGGGCCGCGCGGAAAGCTTCTTCAGGCGATCCTCGTTCTTGATAAAGGCGTGCGCGGCCGAGTCCATCGAGCGCATCCAGCCCGGCACCCAATCGGCGCCCAACTCGATGGCGCCGAACTTCAATCGCGGAAAGCGATCGAGCACGCCGTCGATGATCAGCGCCGCCAAGGTCAGCATCACCGAATGCGGGATCGGCATGTAGCTGACCGACGTGAAATTCTCTTCGCCGCCGTGAAAATCCTTCACCCGGGGCAAGCC